>DAHUXX010000168.1 GCA_027306955.1 Acetobacteraceae bacterium
GCAGGTCCGCCATCACCCCCGTGCCCGAGATGCCGAGCGCGCCCACCACCACCTGGATGCCCACCAGCTGCAGCGCGATGTAGGGCATGGTCGCCAGCATGCCGGTCAGCGCGATCGCGAGCCCGAGCCAGCGGTTGCCGAAACGCCCGGTGACGAAATCCGCCGCCGTCATGTAGCCGCGCTTGTGGCAGACGTTCCACATCCGCGGGAACACGACGAACAGGATCGGATAGGCAATGATCGTGTAAGGCACCGCGAAGAACGCGATCGCCCCGGCGCCGAACGCCAGCGCCGGCACCGCGATGAAGGTGTACGCGGTGTAAAGGTCGCCGCCGATCAGGAACCAGGAAACGACGGTGCCGAAGCGCCGCCCGCCGAGGCCCCATTCATGCAACTCGTCGAGGTTGCCGCGCCGCCAGCGCGCGGAAGCGAAGCCGAGCCAGGTGACCAGCGCGAACAACGCGAGGAAGATGATGAGGGCGGTCCAGTTCACGGTCTTCATGGCTGCCCCCTATTCGTCCGTCATCAGGTGCACCACCCAGGTGCACGCCGCCGAGATCAGCACCCACAGGAGCTGGTACCAGTAGAAGAACGGCAGGCCGATGAAGGTCGGCTTCGCCATGTTGTAGAACGGCGGCCAAAGCATCACGATGAACGGCAGCAGCAGCAGCAGGTGCCAGGGGCTGAAGCCGCCCCCCTTCCTCCCCTCACGCACGGAGTCTCTCCTCCCGGCCATTTAATTAAACGATTACCTCAATTCGCCTGCCTTGTGAATCCTGTCGAATGTGAAACGTCGCCGGCTACTCCGCCGGCGGCAGGTCGATCCAGGAGAGGTGGCCGCCCTTGCCCGCGCCGGTGTCGAGGAACACCGCGGTGCCGCCTGCCTCATTGCGCCGCACCCAGGGCCGGCCGTCGGTGCTGCGCCGGTCGTGCCCGCAATAGACGGTAAAACCCTTGGGAATCCAGCCGATCCAGGCCAAGCTGCGCTCGGGATAGCCGTCGGGCTGCATCCGTCCGGTCGGCTGGCCGTAAAGCGCGCGCGACAGCGGGCCGCGGACCCGGCCCTCGGTCAGGCGCGGCGATGATGTATCGAGCATCACGGAGTGGAACCCGGCGTGCACGAACACGCTGTGCCCCAGCCGCAGCCAGGCGGGCGCCGAGTCGATCGCCGGAAGCACCTCCGTCGCCAGCGCGGGGCTGATCTGCGTGAGCGTCGTTTCTAATGCCGCGTCCAGCCGCACCGCTGCGCCGCGGAGCGCCCGCGCGAGCTTGAGGTCGTGGTTGCCGAGCAGAAACAACCCCCGCCCCGTCGCCAGCAGTTCGAGTGCGATCTCGATCGCACCGGCGCTGTCGGGGCCGTGGTCGGTGAGGTCGCCGAGCTGGATCACGAATCGGTCAGTCGCGACGGCGTGGGCGAAGGCGCGCGCGTCACCGTGCACGTCGCCCACCACGCGCAGCGGGAGGCGCCGCAGTTCGGCGGGCGGCCTCATGGCGCGGGCTCGCCGAGCGCGCGGAACGCCGCGAGCGCGCGCGCGCGCCCGGCCGCGAGATCGACGATCGGCGGCCGCTTCGCTCCCGACCATCGGCGCACATACGCGCCGTCGGGGTCGAACTTCGCCGCCTGCAAATCAGGGTTGAAGATGCGGAAATAGGGCGCCGCATCCACCCCGCTGCCCGCCACCCATTGCCAGGAGGCGGCATTGGTCGCGAGGTCGGCATCCACCAGCGTGTCCCAGAACCAAGCCTCGCCCGCCTGCCACGGGAGCAGCAGGTGCTTCACCAGGAACGAGGCGACGACCATGCGCACCCGGTTGTGCATCCAGCCCGTGTGCCACAGCTCGCGCATCCCCGCGTCGACGATCCCGATGCCGGTCTCGCCCTTGCGCCACGCGGCCAGTGCCGCGGGATCGTCCCGCCAGGGCATGCGTGCGAAGACAGGCCGCAGTGGCTTTTCCGCCATATGCGGGTGGTGCCAGAGCAGATGCGCCGCGAACTCCCGCCAGAGCAATTCGTGAACCCAGGCGCGCAGGCCGTTGCCGCCCGCCGCCTCTGCGGCGAGCCAGGCCTGTGCCGGCGAGATCTCGCCCCAGGCCAGATGCGGCGAGAGGCGCGACGTCCCCTCCGCCCCCGGCTGGTTGCGCCGCTCGCCGTAGCCATCGAGCGCCTGGCCGAGGAATCTCGCGAGCCGCTTCTGTGCGCCGGCCTCGCCCGGTTCCCATGCTTCGCGCAGGCCGCCCGCCCAGTCCGGCGTTGCCGGCAGCAGCCTCCAGTCTGCGAGCCGCTCGGAGGCGACCTGCGGTCCCGCTACCAGTCGTTTGGGTGCGGATTCCGGCGGCGCCGGCAGGCCGCGGGCGAGGCAGGCGCGTGCGAACGGGGTGAACACGCCATAAGGCGAGCCCCCGCCGGTGCGAATGTCGCCGGGGTGGAACAGCAACCGCGTGCGATGCAGCGTGAGCGTGAGTCCCGGCGTCGCCGCGACCGAAGCCTGCGCCCGGCGCAGCCACGGCTCCGCCGTCTCGCCCGCGTGCACCTCGGTCGCGCCGATCTGCGCCGCCACTTCCGGGATCACGGTCGCGACCGGCCCGCGCCGGAGCACCAGCCGCCCGCCGATCGCCGCCAGCGATGCGGCCAGGCGTCCGAGCGAGTGATGCAGCCACCACCGCGCCGCCCCACCCGGCTTCCATGCGCCCGGCGTCTCGTCGTCCAGCACGTAGGTGACCACCAGCCTCCGCCCCGCGTTGTGCGCGAACAGAGGATTGTCCGCGAGCCGCAACTCGCGGTGCAGCCAGAGCAGAACAGGGGCCGTCATGCTGGTCCTAGGCGCTGGCCGCGGTTTCGGATGCGTCGTCCCATAGGTCGGGATCTGGGGTTGAACGGCGCCTTGCCATCCCCCCGAAACGGAAGCTGAACAACCGCTCCCGCCCCAGCAGGAAAGCCCGTCCGCCGCGCGGGAAGAGCGGACGGAACGCCGGATCGCCCAGATCCAGCCCGCCGGCATAGGCGCCGAGCGCCGGCAGGATCAGCCGCGCCCCATCGGTTGCGAAACACGCGCGGGAAATGCTCGTTCCGGCCGCTGGCACCCGCGCCTTGGGGTGGTAGTGGCCGGAGACCTCGGCGCCCTTCAAGCGCGGCTCCGCGATGTGGCGGAACACGATGGGCCCGATCGTCAGCTCCTCGATGCGCCCGCCATCGTGGTTGCCCGCGACCCAGACGAACTCCGCGCGCCGCTCCAGCTCCGCGAGCCGCGCGGCGTCCCCCGCCGCCATCCGCGCGCGGCCCTCGCCATCATGAAACGAATCGCCCAGGCACAGCACCCGCGACGGCGTGTAGCGGCGCAGCATCAGCCCGAGCCGTTCCAGCGTCGCCGCCGTGTCCCAGGGCGGCAGCAGCCGCCCGGCGCGCGCCGCCGCGGAGCCCTTTTCGAGGTGCAGATCGGCGATCGCCAGCACACGTTCCACGGGCCACCACGCCCCGCCCAGCGGGTCGAGCAGCAACCGCTCGCCCCCGAGATGGATCGGCGCCGTGCTCATGGCCACCCGGATCGGCTTGCGAAATGCTCCACGACCCGCGTTTCGGGCGCCGGCTCGCGCGGGTCAAGCGTCTTGTGCCGGCGCCGGGCCGTCAAGCTTCAGGATCCGCGGCGCCGCCGGGTCCCAGGTAATGCCGACCGTCTCGCCCGGCGTGTGCCGCGCCTCCGTCGTCGGCACTGTCGCCAGCACCGTTCCCGCGCCCGCGAGCGTGATGCGGAACGTCGTCGTCGGCCCGTTGAAGGTGCGCGACTCCACCACCCCCGGCAGCCCGTCGGTGGGCGCCACCAGGCGCACATGCTCGGGGCGGAGGAAGAAATGCACCCGCTCGCCCGGCGCATGCCCCGCCGCGCGCGCGGCCGGCAGCGTATGGCCGGCGATGCGCACGCACCCGGCGTCGATCTCAGCGTCGAACTCCGCCATCTGGCCCACGAAGCGTGCGACGAACAGGCTCGTCGGCTCCTCGTAGATCGCGGCCGGCTCGCCCAGCTGCGCGATGCGCCCGCGCTCCATCACCGCAACGCGGTCGGAGATCGACAGAGCCTCCTCCTGGTCATGCGTCACGAACAGCGCCGCGACGCCGATCTCGCGCTGGATGCGGCGGATCTCGTCGCGCAGCTGCACCCGCACCCGCGCATCGAGCGCGGACAGCGGCTCGTCGAGCAGCAGCAGCGCCGGGCGGATGGCGAGCGCGCGGCCCAGCGCCACGCGCTGCTGCTGCCCGCCCGAGAGCTGGTGCGGATATTTGTGCATGTGCTCGCCGAGGCCCACGAGCTCCAGCATCTCGCGCGCGCGCTTGCGTCGCGCCTCGGTGGCCTCGCCGCGCACCCGCAGGCCGAAGCCGACGTTCTCCTCGGCGGTCATGTTGGGGAACAGCGAATAGGCCTGGAACACCATGCCCAGGTTGCGTTTCGCCGCCGGCACGCCCGTGATGTCGCGCCCGTCGAGAAGCACACGCCCGCCGTCCGGCCGCTCGAACCCGGCGACCAGCCGCAGCAGCGTCGTCTTGCCACAGCCCGAGGGCCCGAGCAGGGAGACGAACTCGCCCTCGCCGAGCGACAGCGACACGTCGGCGAGCACGGTCCGCCCGCCGTAGACCTTATGCAACGAAACCGCTTCCAGCGAGCTCACCGCGCCGCCCTCCGGCCGCCGAGTGCCACGCCCAGCATTGCAAGCCAGGTGATGAGGAACGCCAGCAGCGACAGCGCCGCCGCCCGCGTCGCCGAGGTGCTGCCGATATGGTTGATGTAGACCGCGAAGGTATTGAACAGCAGGATGCTGGCAAACGTGAACTCGCCGATCACGATGGTCATGGTCAGCAGCGCAGCACCGAGCAGTGCCGTGATCAGGTTGGGCACCAGCACGCGCAGGATCATGGTCGGCCAGGAGGCGCCGAGACTCTGCGCGGCCTCGGTGAGTGTACGCAGATCCAGCGCCCGCATCCCCACATCGAGCGCGCGGTAGGTATAGGGCAGCGCCAGGAGCACATAGGGCACGACGAGGAAATTCGCCGTCCCCACAAACCAGTCGGGCCCGGTGTAGATTGCGGTGATCCCGGCTACCAGCGAGATCGCCGGTACCACGAGTGGCAGTACCGACACGAAGTCGAATACCGGGCGCAACCGCGGCACGCGCAGGTTCATCCAGAACACCGCCGGCACCAGGATCGCGAGCCCCGCGACGATCGTTTCGAATGCGAGGCGTGCCGAGAGCAGCAGGCTGTTCCACATCTCGGGCGTATGAATCAGCTCGGCATAGGCGTGGAATCCGTAGCCCTGCCGCCCTTGCCAGAGCGACATCACCGCGGTTGCCACCAGCGGCAGCGCGAAATAGGCCCCAAGCGGCGCCCACAGCCACTTCATCGCGCGCGCCACTTGCCGACGCGCCGCGCCAGCAGCCCGTAGAGCAGCATGGCGGCGGCCATCACCACGATCATGCCGCAGGCCAGCGCCGCGCCCTGCGCCGGCGAGACCGAGACGTTGCCCGACAGCACGTTGGCGATATCGATCGGCACCAGCGGCAGGTTACCCGCGGTCAGCGCGTAGGGGGTGGCGAACGCGCTGAAGGCGTTGCCGAACAGCAGGATCGTGGCGGAGAGCAGAGAGGGCAGCAGCACCGGCAGCCCGATGTGGCGCCAGAACTGCCAGGTGGAGGCGCCGAGGCTCTCCGCCGCCTCCCGCCATTCCCGCCGCAGCCCTTCCAGCGCGGGGGTGATCACGATCAGCATCAGCGGGATCTGGAAATAGGCGTAGACGATCACCAGCCCCTCGATGTGGAACAGCGAGAACCCGGCGGCGTAGATGTCGATGCCGATCGATTTCAGCAGACCGGTGATCACGCCCAGCGTCCCCAGGGTGGAGATGAAGGCGAAGGCCAGCGGCACGCCGGCGAAATTCGCCGCCACCGCCGAGAAGGTGGAGACCAGTGCGCGCGCCCAGCGCGGCAGGCCGGGCGCCAGCGCGAGCCAGGCGGCTATCGCTCCGCCCAGCGTGCCGACCAGCGCCGACAACACCGAGACCTCGATCGAGTTGCGGAAGGCGACGAGGTGGTTGTCGTGCCAGATCGTCGCCAGCGGTGCCAGCGAGAACCCGTGCGCCGTCGTCACCGCCTGCACGAACAGGCCGAACGTCGGGACAACCAGAAAGGCAGTGGCGAAGAGCAGGAACGGGCCGAGGAAGACGAGATCCGCGGCCCGCTCCCGCCAATGCATCAAGGTCAGGCCTTAACGATCTTGGACCAATCGGCGGAGATCACGTTCTTCGCGGTGTTCTGCTGGGCTGCGGTCGGGAACGCGGCCGAGGCATAGGGCGCGGACGGGGGCAACGCCTTGGCGAGTACCGGCGGGATCGCGTTGCGCTTGGCGAGATCGGCGAAGCGCGCTGGATGCGCGAAGCCCTTGAGGAACAGGAGCTGCCCTTCGTCGGAATAGAGGAACTCCATCCACAGCTTCGCCGAGGCGGGGTTCGGCGCGTACTTGCTGATCGCCTGGCAATAATAGGCGCCGAGCGGCTGCGCGCCCTCCGGCACGATGGTGTCGATCTGCACCTTGTCGGCCGACTTCTTCGCCTGCGCGAGGTTGAGGTAGTCCCAGTTAAGCACGATCGGCGTGGTGCCTGACTGCAGCGAGGCCGGGGTCGCCGAAGCCGGATTGAAATTCCCCGCCTTCGCCAGCTTGCCGAAATAGTCGATGCCGGGCGCGATGTTGTCGAGCGAGCCGCCGTTGCCCAGCGCCGCGGCATAGACCGCGGAGAACGCCGCCGCGGCGCCGAGCGGCGAGCCGTTCAGGGCCACCATGCCCTTGTATTCCGGCTTCAGCAGGTCGGCCCAAGTCTTGGGCGGGTTCTTCACCACCGAGCGGTTCACGCCCAGCGTGATGATGCCGAAATAATCCCCGTACCAGAGGCCGCCCGCGTCCTTCATGTTGGCCGGGATGGTGGCCCAGGTCGCCACCTTGTAGGGCTGCCACAGACCGTCCTTGACGCCGGTGAGGGCGAAGGCCGGGCCCACGTCCACGGTATCCGGCCCGCGCGTCTGGCCCTTCAGCGAACGGATCGCCTGCAGCTCCTGCGCCGAGCTGTCGTCCGGTGCCGCGCTGTTGACCTGGATGCCGTACTTCTTCCCGAAGGTGCTGATGATCTCGCCGTAATTGGCCCAGTCCGGCGGCAGCGCGATGACGTTGAGCTTGCCGTCCTTCTTGGCGGCCGCAAGCAGGGCGGCAGTCTGCGCGCTGGCGACGGCGGGCAGCGCGAGCGAGGCGGTGCCGGCGGCAAGCGCGGCGCGGCGGGTAATCCGGGTCATGCATGTCTCCCTGTTTAAGCGGCGCGGTTCTAGCGGTAGGCCGAGGCCCTGTCTGTTACCGCCTGATGACATGTCACGCTGTCACAATCCACGCCTCAGGCCAAGTTCAAAGCCCCGCCTCCGCCGCGAGCGCCTCCGCCTCCGCAAGCAGTGCCTCCTCGTCCGCGCCGCTCATCACCTGCTCGCGCCCCACCTCGAGCAGCACCGGTACGGCCAACGGCGAGACCCGCGACAACGCCCGATGCCGCACCCGCCGGCCGACCCGCGCCAGCATCCCCGCGATCCGCCCGATATCCGTGAGGCCGGCTGCCGCGTCCGCCCAGGTCGCGCGCAGCAGCACGTGGTCCGGCTGGTGCTTGCGCAGCACGTCGTAGACGAGGTCGCTGGAGACGGTGACCTGCCGCCGGTTCTTCTCCGCCCCCGGGTGGTAGCGCTCGATCAGCCCCGCGATCACCGCGACATTGCGGAACGTCCGCCGCAGCATGGAGCTCTCCGCCATCCATGCCTCGAGATCGTCGCCCAGCAGGTCCTTCTCGAACAGCTTTGCGACCGACACGGGTTGGCGCACCGACCAGGTCGCGAGCACGTAATCCGTCGCGACGAAGCCGAGCGGCTGGAACCCCGCCCGCTCCATCCGCCGCGTGATGATCATGCCGAGCGTCTGGTGCGCCTGCCGACCCTCGAAGCAATACACCACCATGTAGTGCCGCCCGCCGCGCGGGAACGTCTCCACCAGCAGATCGTCGGGGCCGGGAAGGGAGGAATGCCGCTTCTGCGCCGCGAGCCATTCGCGCACCGGCTCCGGGAAGACATGCCAGGTTGATGGGTCGTGCAGCATCGCCCGCACCCGGTTGGCGAGGTTGGTCGTCATCGGCATCCGCCCGCCCTCGTAGGTCGGCACCCGCGGCTCTCCCGCACCGCCCTCGGCCACCTCCACCGTGGTTTCGCGGATGCGCAGAAACCGGAGCAGCCGGCCCGCGAACATGAACGTGTCGCCCGCCACCAGCGTGGTCGCGAAATATTCCTCGATCTCGCCCAGCGGCGCGCCGCGCCCATGCAGCCGCACCTTGAGCAGCGGTGCCTCGACGATGGTGCCGATGTTCATCCGATGCTGCCGCACGATGCGTTCGGTGCGCACGTGCATTCGCCCCTCGGCGTCGCGGAACATTTTGCGGTAGCGTTCATAGGCGCGCAGGGCGTAGCCGCCGTCCTCGACGAAGCCGAGCACCGCGTCGAAATCCTCGCGAGCGAGCGTCGCGTAGGGTGCCGCACGCGTCACGTCGGCATACAGTTCGCTCGGCACGAACGGCGCGGCGCAGGCGCAGCCCAATATGTGTTGCGCCAGGACATCGAGCGCGCCCGGCCGCGGCGGATCGCCGTCGAGTTCGCCGGCCGCGACACCGGCGATCGCCGCCTCGCATTCCAGAACCTCGAACCGGTTCGCCTGCACCAGCACCGCGCGGCTCGGCTCGTCCATGCGGTGATTGGACCGGCCGAGGCGCTGCAACAACCGCGAGACGCCCTTCGGCGCGCCCACCTGCAGCACCTGGTCCACGTCGCCCCAGTCGATCCCGAGGTCGAGCGAGGAGGTGGCCACCACCGCGCGCAGCGTGCCGGCGGCCATCGCCGCCTCGACCCGCTCGCGCGCCTCGCGCTCCAGGCTGCCGTGGTGGATCGCGATCGGCAGCGTCTCCTCGTTGATCCGCCACAGCGCATGGAACAGCAACTCGGCCTGCGCGCGCGTGTTGACGAAGACGATGCTAAGCCTGGCCGCGCGGATCCGCTCCATGATCACCGGCGCCGCCGCCAGCCCCATGTGCCCAGACCAGGGCAGCCGCCCCGCAGGCAGCATCATTGTCACGGACGGCGGCGCTCCGGGCGGCGCCTGGACAATGCGGGCCTCGGGCCCGACGAAGCGCGCGATCGGCGCCCGGTGTGCGACGGTCGCGGAAAGCCCGATGCGCCGACCGCCCACCCGGGTCAGCGCCAGCGCGAGTTGGTCACCGCGCTTGGTTCCGGCGAGCGCGTGCACCTCGTCGATCACCACGGTCTCGACCCGCGCGAGCGTTTCCGTCCATTCCGGCAGCGAGACCAACAAAGCGAGGCTCTCCGGCGTGGTCAGCAGGCAATGCGGCGGCGCCTCGCGCTGGCGGCGGCGGCGTTCCTGCGTGGTGTCGCCGGTGCGCGTCTCCACCGTGATGGGCAGCCGCATCTCCTCGATCGGCCGCATCAGGTTGCGGGCGATATCGGCCGCGAGCGCCTTCAGCGGCGAGACATAGAGCGTATGCAGGCGCGGCCTTGGATCCGCGGCGATCGCCAAGAGACTCGCAAGAAATCCCGCCAGCGTCTTGCCCGCCCCGGTCGGCGCCAGCAGCAGCACGTCGCCCGTGCTCTCGAGCACCGCGCGCTGATGCGCTCGCAGCGTCCAGCCCCTGGCGGCGAACCAGTGCGAAAAAGGTTCTGGCAACATCCCCCCACTCTGGCGTCGCGCCACCACCGACGCCAGATTCCCCCCATGGCGCATCCATCCACCTGGCTCACCACCCGCCCGGCCGGGCTCTATTGCGAGCCCGGTGGCTTCTATCTCGACCCGCACAGCCCCGTGGCGAAGGCGGTGGTCACCCATGGCCATAGCGACCATGCCCGCCCCGGCCATGGCGCTGTGCTGGCCACCGCCGAGACCCTCGCTGTCATGCATGCCCGCAACGCGGCTCCGGCCAGCGAGCGTGCCATCCGCTATGGCGAGACGCTCAGTGTCAACGGCGTTGCCATCACCCTGCAGCCCGCCGGCCACGTCCTCGGCTCCGCCCAGATCGTGCTGGAACACGCGGGCTCCCGCGCCGTCGTCTCCGGCGACTACAAGCGCGCCACCGACCCGACATGCGCGAGGTTCATCCCCGTCCCTTGCGATGTTTTCATCACGGAGGCGACGTTCGCGCTGCCTGTATTCCGTCATCCGCCGGCAGCGGCCGAGATCGCGCGCCTGCTCGCCTCCGTCGCCCTGTTTCCGGAGCGGACCCATGTCGTCGGCTGCTACGCGCTCGGCAAGGCGCAGCGCCTCATCGCGCTGCTGCGCCAGGCAGGATGGGACCGCCCGATCTTCCTGCACGGCGCGTTGCAGACCCTCTGCGACCTCTACGTGGAACTCGGCATCGAACTGGGCGAACTCCGCCCGGTTGCCGCCGGGAGCGGGCTTGCGGGCGAGATCGTCCTCGCGCCTCCCTCCGCCATCGCCGATCGCTGGGCGCGGCGCCTCGGCGATCCCGTGGTCTGTGCCGCCAGCGGCTTGATGCTCGTACGCCAGCGCGCGAAGCAGGGCGGGGTCGAACTCCCGCTCGTCATCTCCGACCACGCCGACTGGCCGGAGCTTCTGTCCACCGCCGATGACGTCGCGGCGCCGGAAATCTGGGTGACGCACGGGCGCGAGGACGCGCTGATCCACGCGCTCGGCCAACGCGGCATCCGCGGCCGCGCCCTGCGTCTCGTCGGCCGCGACGAGGAAGAATGATCCCCTTCGCCAACCTGCTGGAGCGCCTGCTGTTCTCGCCTGGCCGCAACGCCAAGCTTGCCCTGCTGCGCCGCTATTTCGAAACCGTACCGGACCCCGATCGCGGCCTGGCGCTTGCCGCTATTGCCGGCACGCTCGACTTCCCCGCGGCCAAGCCGGCGCTCATCCGGGAGCTTGCCGCGCGCCGCACGGATCCCGAGCTTTTCGCCTTGTCCTACGACTATGTCGGCGATCTCGCGGAAACCGTCGCGCTGATGTGGCCCACGGAGGGCGACGATACCGCGCCGAGCCTCTCGGATGTGGTCTCCGGGCTTCGCGATACGCCGAAATCCGGGCTACCCGCCTTGGTCGAATCCTGGCTCGATGCCTGCACGCCCGCGGTGCGCTTCGCGTTGCTGAAGCTCATCACCGGCGGCCTGCGCGTCGGCGCCACCGCCCGGCTCGCGAAGCTGGCACTTGCCCGGATGTCCGAGGGGCGCGTCGACGATGCCGAGATCGAGGAGATCTGGCACGCGCTCGCGCCCCCCTACGAGCCGCTCTTCGCCTGGCTGGAGGGGAAGGGGCCCCGCCCCGACCCGCCCGGCCGCCCGGTCTTCCGTCCGCCAATGCTGGCCAACCCGATTGAGGAACCGGATCTCGCTGCCCTTGATCCAGCGGATTACGTTGCGGAATGGAAATGGGACGGTATCCGAGTCCAGCTCCTGGGTGGCGCCGAGCCACGCCTCTTCTCCCGTGCCGGCGAAGACATGTCTGCGAGCTTCCCCGACATCGTAGCCAACCTCGCGCATCCTGCGGTGCTGGACGGCGAATTGCTGGTGATGCGCGAGGGCGAGGTCGCTCCCTTCGCCGACGTCCAGCAGCGCCTCAACCGAAAGGCGCCGACGCGCGCGATGCTGGAACGCTTCCCCGCCCATGTCCGCCTCTACGACATGCTGTTCGAGGAGGCAGAGGATCTCCGCGCGCTGCCCTTCACCGCGCGGCGCCGGCGCCTCGAAGCCTGGTTCGCCCGCGCCGCGCCGGCCCGCGCGGACCTCTCGCCAACCATCGGCTTCACCGGCCTCGACCAGTTGAGGGGCCTGCGCGCCGGCGCCCGCGAGGCCGGCATCGAGGGGCTGATGCTCAAGCGCGCCGATTCGCCCTATGTCGCCGGTCGTCCGCGCGGCCTCTGGTGGAAATGGAAGCGCGACCCGCTCGCCATCGACGCCGTGGTGATGTACGCCCAGCGCGGTCACGGCCGCCGCTCTTCCTTCTACAGCGACTTCACCTTCGGCGTCTGGGATGGCGAGGCGCTGGTCCCCGTCGGTAAGACCTATTCGGGGATCAGCGACCGCGAGCTCGCCTTCCTCGACAACTGGGTCCGCCACCACACCGTCGCGCGCTTCGGCCCGGTGCGCGAGGTGGAAAAATCCCTGGTGCTTGAAATCGAGTTCGACGGCGCGCAGCGTTCCACTCGTCATCGTTCCGGCGTGGCGTTGCGCTTCCCGCGCATCGCCCGCCTGCGCCACGAAAAGCCAGCCGCCGAGGCCGATACCCTGGCCAACGTCACGAGATTGATCCCGGGAGAGGGTCCATGATCACCGTCAACAAAACAAAACGAAAGCTCGTCGCCGGCGAACGTGCCATGGGGCTCGGCGTCTCGCTGCTGCGCGGCGCCGCGGTGCCGATGCTCGCCAAGGCCGCCGGCTATGACTGGCTGTTCATCGACCGCGAGCATGGCGCGCTCACCGAGGATGATGCCGCGCAGATCTGCCTCGCCTCGCTGCCGCATGGCATCACGCCGATCGTGCGCGTCTGCGAGGGCGCGCTCGACGAAGCGACGCGCGCGCTGGACACCGGCGCCCAGGGCATCGTCGTCCCGCACGTGGACACTGCCGAAGGTGCCCGCGCCGTCGTGAGCGCGCTGCGCTTCGCTCCGCGCGGCACCCGCTCCTGGGGTGGCGGCAGCGCCATCTGGGGCCTGCGCCCGCCACCGATGGGCGAGGCTATGGACGAGGTGGACAACGAGATCCTGCTCGCGGTCATGAGCGAGACGCCGGACGCCGTCGCCAACGCGGAAGCCATCGCCGCCGTCCCGGGCATCGACTCGCTGCTCGTCGGCTCGTCCGATCTCAGCATCGGCATGGGGGTTCCCGGCCAGTTCGCCCACCCTCGCATCCGCGAGGCCTACGCGACGCTCGCCAAGGCATGCGAGCGGCATGGCAAGGCGCTCGGCCTCGGCGGCATCTACGACGACGTGATGGCCCCGGAATACATCCGCGCCGGCTGCCGCTTCATCCTCGCCGCGGCCGACCAGAGCGTGCTCCTCAACGCCGCTACCGCCCGGAGCAAGTTCCTGCGCGAGGTGTGAGCGTCACGCAGGATAGGTCACCAGCAGTGGCCGCGAGCGCCACAGCATCGCGGCCGCCACCGCCGTCAGCACCAGGCTGCCCACCGCGATCGTCCATGCCACGCCCATCGCCGCGAACGCCCACGGCGCGATGAGCAGCGTGACCAGCAGCCCGAGGTTGTTCACCACCATATAGGCGCGCACCGCCGCCGCCAGCTCGTGCCGCTCCAGCACGATCTGGCGCATGGTGGCGAAGGTGATGTCCTGCATCGGCCCGCCGATCGAGGAACACGCCGCCAGCAGCGGAATCAGCCAGCCGTGCCAGGAAACCGGCAACAGTCCCGCGAACCCGATGAGCGCCATGAAGCAGCCGAGCACGATGTTGCCGCCGAAGATCATCGCCGCCGGTCGCCGCGACAGCGGGCGGGAGCCGATCACCAGCGTGCCGGCGAGGTTGGCCGCGCCGTAGGCCGAGATCACCGTGGCATAGGCGGAAAGCGGCGCACCGTCATGGCGCAGCAGCAACGGGACGGCGACGAAATAGACGCCGTACCACACCCCGTTGATCAGCCCCGCGGTGAACAGCAGCTTGCGGAACACCGGGACGCGCAGCATGGCGCGGAACCCGTGCCCGAGTTCCGTGACCAGCCGCCCACGTGGCGGCAGCACGTGCGGTACGTTTCGATAGCGCATTGTCCCCACCACCGCGGCGGCGGAGCCAAGAAAGCTGAGCGCATCGAGGGTCACGAAATGCACCAGCGGGATTGCTTCCGCCAGCAGCCCGATGATCCCGGGCCCCAGCAGTCGCGCGATGCGCTCCGTGGTGTCGAGCAGCGCGTTCACCGCCGGCTGCGAGGCCGGGCTCGCGGCCAGCGACGGCAGGGAGGCCTGCAGCGCCGGACGGAAGAACGCATAGGCTGTCCCCAGGACCACCACGGCGGCGATCAGCATCGTCCCGCTCGGCCCGCCCGCGCGCAGCCACAGCGCGACAACCAGCACCAGCATCGCCGCCCGCGTCACGTCCGCCATGATCATTGCCCCGCGCGGCGCCAACCGGTCCGCGAACGGCCCGCAGAACAGGGCGACCGAGAGCACCACGACGCCCTGCAGCGCGCCGAGATAGCCGGCGTTGCCCCCGAACAGTCCGGTGCCCACCCAGCCCAGCACAACGGCGAAGAGCTGGTCGCCGATCGCCGAAGTCGCGAGCCCCACCCAGAGCAGCGCGATCGGCCGCTCCTGCAGCGCGCGAACCAGCGGCAGGTTCATGCGCGCAACGGCGCCTTATTCCGCCGCCGTCTTTCGCTTCCAGTTCTGCACGGGAATGCGCGGTATTTCGAAACGGTCGGAGAGCCGAGCGTACCATCCGCCGCCGTGCATGCGTCCGACCAGGTCGAGCTTCGCGGTGTCGATATAGTTGCGCCCGGCGTCCAGGACGCAATCGTCATGCACATGCATCGCCAGCACCTTGCCCACGATCAATGCCCGCTCGAGCCCGAGCTCGATCGTCATCATCCGCTCGCATTCCATCGCGACCGGGCTCTCCGCGATGCGCGGTGGCTTTACCTTCGTGCTCGGCACCGTGGTCAGTTCCGCCTCCGCGATCTCGTTGACGCTGTGGTCGAACTCGATCGCCGTCTCCACCATCTGCCGCGCGTTGGCATAGGAAACCAGGTTGACGACGAACTCCCCGGTCTCGCGTATGTTGTTGCCGGTGTCCTTGGCGTCCCCCGGCTTGCGCCCGCCGATTCCGATGATGACGGTCGGCGGGTCCTCGCCGAACACGTTGAAGAAGGAGAAGGGCGCCGCGTTCGGCCGTCCCGCCGCGTCCAGCGACACCACCCAGGCGATCGGCCGCGGCACCACGGTCGAGACCAGCAGCTTGTAACGCTGCTGCGGCGGCAGCTTCTCGAAATCAAACAGCATCGCTCTCTCCGGTTTTGCTCGCGTCATCTGGCCCCGGCGGCGGAGGCTGTCCAGGCCCGGCGTAATTGATGCAAGCCCAGTCCACCAAGCCTTGTCCGTGCGGGCCTCGCCATCCTCGCTTTCCTGATCTGGGAGCTGCCGCGCCAGCGCCGGTCTATCCGCCTGCTCTATTCTCGGCATGTCGGCCGCGGGCCTGCTCGCCATTGCCTTCGCGGCGCATCCAGGGACGTTCGTCCTCGCTGCCTGGCGCCGCGGCGCCGCCTATGCCGCCTTCTTCTATGCCCTCGGTGCACTGCGCAACGCCGCCGCCAACGTGGGCCGGTTCATTGTGGTCGCGTTCCTTCCCGCCCTCGTCATGCTCGGCATCGTCTGGATCGTGGCCGGCCTCGTTGGCCGCGTGTTTGCCGCGTCCCTCTCG
>DAHUXX010000182.1 GCA_027306955.1 Acetobacteraceae bacterium
CTCGCCCGCCGCCGCCTCGCCCGGCGCCGCCTCGCGCGGCGCGAACCGCTCCAGCACCACGCCGTTCGGCACCACGCGCGACCGCTCCGGCCGCACCCCGGCCGCCAGCAACCGCTCGCGCAGCACCGCCGTCACCGGCAGCGCGAGGTCGGCGGCGCGCCACACGTAGCCCTCGCAGCGCCGCGCCAGCGCCCGGAGCCTGAGCCCGCCATGCTTCGCGCGTTCCTCGGCCAGCGGCCCGTTGACCTCGAGGAAGAAGCGGATGCCCCGGCGCCGCGCCAGCCAGGCACCGGCGAGGTAGTAGAGGTTGTAGCGCTCGTAGATCAGGTCCGGCTTCAGCGCGTCGCAGGCTCGCGCCAAACGCCGATAGGCCGGAAGGTTGTAAGCGAGCTCGGCCAGCTCCCCCACGGCGCCCGGCAGCAGCCGCCTCAGCCGCGCCACCCGCGCGCTCTCGCCGACGAACCCCGACTGCTCGTAGAACCCGGGCCCGACCACCACCACCTGGTGGCCCAGCGCCCGCAATGCCGCCACCAGCTCCTCGACATGCACGCTCTGCCCGTCACGCGACTGGATGCGATGGCTGTAGAGGATGCGCAAACGGACCTCGATGCCTGGAAACATCGCATCTAGGCTGGTTGCCGACGCCGCTGGAAGGGGCGACGCAGCCCAGCCCCGCGCCCGCGCGCTTGACGGGCGGGAGCGGCTTTGGAATAAGCCCGGCCTTCTTCCACGCTACCGAGGGTTCCCCGATGTCGCGCCGCTGCGAGATCACCGGCAAGTCCGTGCTGGCTGGCAACAACGTCAGCCACGCCAACAACAAGACGCGCCGGCGTTTCCTGCCCAATCTGCAGCCTGCCTCGCTGCTGTCCGACGCGCTCGGCCACACCGTGACGCTGCGCCTGTCCACGCGCGGCATCCGCACCGTGGAGCGCAACGGCGGCATCGACGCCTTCCTGCTCGCCACGCCGGACCGCAAGCTGCAGCCCGAGGCGCTGGCGCTGAAGCGGCGCATCCTGCGCGCCGCGGCGAAAAAGGCAGCCTGACGTCCTGGGGCGTCAGGCCCGAGACCCACTTCCCTAATCCGCGCAGCCCGACCCGCGCAGGACCGCCAGGACGGCGTCCGGCGGGACGTCCGTGCTCGTGAACGCCTGGCCGATGCCGCGCGCGAGCACGAATGCCAGCTTGCCGTCGCGCACCTTCTTGTCGCGCGCCATGTGCCCGACCAGGCGCTCCGCCGAGAGGCGGCGGTTCAGATGTCCCATCGTCGCCGGCAGGCCGCACGCCTCCACGTGCGCCTCGACCCGCTCGGCCAGCGCCGCATCGCAATGCCCGAGCCTGGCCGAAAGCCGGAACGCCAACCCCAGCCCCACCGCAACCGCCTCGCCATGCAGAACCTGGCCGTAGCCGCACTCCGCCTCGAGTGCGTGCCCGAAGGTGTGGCCGAGGTTCAGCAGCGCGCGGCCGTCGTTCGGCTTTTCCTCGCGCTCGTCGTCGCCGACCACGCGGGCCTTGAACGCGCAGGCGCGCCACACCGCCTCCGTCTGTGCCGCGGCATCGCCCGCGAGCAGGGCGGAGGCGTTGGCCTCGCACCAGGCGAAGAACGGCGCGTCGCCGATCAGCCCCGCCTTGGCAATCTCGGCATAGCCGGCGCGCAACTCCCTCGGCGGCAGCGTGGCCAGCGCCGAAACATCCGCCAGCACCGCCCGCGGCTGATGGAACGCGCCGAGCAGGTTCTTGCCCTGGCGCATGTTGATCCCGGTCTTGCCGCCGACGCTGGAATCCACCTGCGCGAGCAGCGTCGTCGGCACCTGCACGAAGGGCAGGCCGCGCAGGACGGTCGCCGCCGCGAAGCCCGCGAGGTCGCCCACCACGCCGCCGCCGAGCGCGATCACCGCGGTCCGCCGCTCCACCCGCCGGTCGAGCAGGTCACCGGCCAGCGCCAGATACGCCTCGGGGGATTTCGTCGTCTCTCCGGCCCGCACCACGAGCGGCTCGCCGGTCTCGAAGCCGGCCTCCGCCAGCCCCGCCACGAGCGCCGCGGCATGCAGCCCGGCGACGTGTTGGTCCGTGACCACCACCGCTCGGCGCTGCGGCAACACCGGGCCGAGCAGGCTGCCTGCCTTGGCCAGCAGCCCCTCGCCGACGATCACGTCGTAACCACCGCTCGACAGCGCGACCGGCATGCGCCGCGGCGGTCGGTGTTCCACCAGCGCCCGCAGCACCGTCTCGGTCGTCGTCTCCGGCGGCTCGTCGCCGCAATCGACCGTGATGTCGGCCTCGGCATAGATCGGATAGCGCGTCGCCATCAGCCGCCGCAGCACCGTCTCCGGGTTGTCGGCGTTGAGCAGCGGCCGGTGCGTGCGGTGCGCCACGCGTCGCAGCAGCACCGGCAGCGTCGAGCGCAACCAGATGGAGACGGCGCTGGCGCGGATGGTCGCGCGCGTCTCTGGATCCATGTAGGCGCCGCCGCCGGCGGCGAGCACGATCGGCTCGGCGCCCAGCAGCCGCCTGATCACCCGCTTCTCGCCGTCACGGAACGCCGCCTCGCCGAAGCGCGCGAAGATCTCCGCGATCGAACACCCCGCCGCCTGCTCGATCTCCAGGTCGGCGTCGCGGAACGGCAGGCCGAGCCGCGCGGCGAGCCGCCGCCCGATCGAGGTCTTCCCCGCCCCCATGATCCCGACCAGCACGATACTGCGCCCAATTGGCGGGACCAACCCGGCCGCCGGCGCTGTGGTCGCGGCAAGGACGCTGTCGTCGTTCATCCGCGAGCCTCTAGCACGCCGGCGGCGATTGCACCCAGCCGGATTGCCGGCTGCGGCGCCAGCCGCCCCATGCTACGAATCAGCGATGCGCCGCATCCTGTTCCGCAGCCGGACTCTCGGCGGCCCGCCCGACCGGCGACTCGCATGACCGGCGCGCGCCACGTCGAGGCCTTCCTCGAGATGCTCGCCGCCGAACGCGGCGCCGCGCGCAACACGCTGCTCGCCTATCGCCGCGACCTCGAGGCGTTCGCGGCCTTCGCCGCCGGCCGCGGCGAGGATCTTGCCGCCGCCACCGAGGCAACACTGCGCGCCTTCCTCGCCCAGCTGGAAGCGTCCGGCATTGCCGCCCGCAGCGCGGCCCGGAAACTCTCGGCACTGCGCCAGTTCCATCTGTACCTGCTGCGCGAGCGGGTGCGCCCCGACGACCCCACGCTCAACCTCGATTCCCCGCGCCTGCCGAGCCGCCTGCCCAAGCTGCTCTCGGAGAACGAGGTGGACGCGCTGCTCGCCGCTGCTCGCGCCCTGCCCGAGGCCGGCGAGGCCGCCACCATGACCGTGGCGCTGGAACTGCTCTACGCGACGGGCCTGCGCGTCTCCGAACTGCTCGGCCTGCGCCGCGTGGCGCTGGCCACCGAGGGCCGCATGCTCCTGGTGCGCGGCAAGGGGGGCAAGGACCGCATGGTCCCGCTCTCGGACGCGGCGCGGGAAGCCGCGAGGGCGCTGCGGGCCGAGGGTCCCTGGCTGTTTCCCGGCCGCGACCCTGCCCGCGCGCTCACCCGCCAGGCGTTCTGGCTGATGCTGAAGCGCACGGCGCTGGCGGCCGGCATCGACCCCGCCCGCGTCTCGCCGCACGTGCTGCGCCACGCCTTCGCCAGCCACATGCTGGCCCGCGGCGCCGACCTGCGCTCCCTGCAGCTTCTGCTCGGCCACGCCGACATCGCGACCACCGAGATCTACACCCATGTCCAGGCCGAACGCCTGGCCCGGCTGGTGGAGGCCCATCACCCCCTCGCCAAACGCGGGACAGAGCCCCCCTGACCGTCGCGCCGCAAGGTGCTAGCCCCCCGCGCATGCGACATTTCCTGGATTTCGAAAAGCCGATCGCCGAGCTCGAGGCCAAGATCGAGGAGCTGCGGCAGATGTCCGAGCCGCAGGGGCCGGAGGGCGGCATCAACATCGCCGACGAGGTCGGCCGCCTGTCCGCCAAGGTGGAGCGGGAGCTGCGCGGCACCTATGCGCGCCTCACCCCCTGGCAGAAAACGCAGGTCGCCCGCCACCCGGACCGGCCGAAAGCAAAAGCCTACGTCGCGGGCCTGATCACCGAGTTCACCCCGCTCGCTGGCGACCGCGCCTTTGCCGACGATGCCGCCATCGTGGGTGGCATCGGAAGGTTCCGCGGCCGCGCCGTGGTGGTGCTCGGCACCGAGAAAGGCTCCGACACCGAGAGCCGGGTCGCGCATAATTTCGGCATGAGCCGGCCAGAGGGCTACCGCAAGGCGAGGCGGCTGATGGAGCTGGCCGGGCGCTTCAGCCTGCCGGTGCTGAGCTTCGTGGACACGTCCGGCGCCTTCCCGGGCATCGACGCCGAGGCGCGCGGCCAGGCGGAGGCCATCGCGCGCTCGATCGACGCCTGCCTCGCCGCGCCCGTGCCGCTGGTCGCCACCATCGTGGGCGAGGGTGGATCGGGCGGGGCCATCGCGCTCGCGGCCGGCGACGCGGTGCTGATGCTGGAGCACAGCATCTATTCCGTGATCTCGCCCGAGGGCTGCGCCGCGATTCTGTGGAAGGACCAGGCCCGGGCCGCCGCCGCCGCCGAGGCTTTGAAGCTGACCGCCGAGGATCTGCGCCGCCTGCGCCTGATCGACCGCATCATCGCCGAGCCGCTGGGCGGCGCGCATCGCGACCCGCAGGCCGCGGTCGCCGCGGTGGGCGACGCGATCGCGCTGGCGCTGGCCCCACTCGCCGAACTCGACGGCACCGCGCTGCGCACCCGCCGCCGCGACAAGTTCCTGGCCATCGGGCACGACACGCTGATCTGACGGGGCGCAAGGCGCTCGTTCACTTCACGCCGGGACCAGCCGCAGCGGCAAAGCGCGTAGCCCGCGCAGCGTGTTGTTGTGCCGCCGCACCGCGGGGCCGGCAGGCTCCAGCCGCGCGAAGCGGCGGGCCAGCGCCGCCAGCACCGCTTCGCCCTCCATCCGCGCGAGCACCTGGCCCACGCACATGTGGATGCCGGCACCGAAGCCGACATGGCCGGCGGCGTTGCGGCCGATGTCGAACCGGTCCGGCGCCTCCCAGCGCCGCGGATCGCGGTTGGCGGCGGCGAGGAACATCAGCACCTTCGCGCCCTCGGGCAGCGGCGTTCCGCCCAGCTCGACAGGCCGCGAGGTGGTGCGGAAGAAGGTCTGCACCGGACTCTCGTAGCGGATCGCCTCCTCGAACGCGCCGCGCGCCAGCGCCGGGTTGGCGTGCAGCTTCGCCCATTCGCCGGGATGCGCGGCGAAGGCGGCGAGTGCCGCGCCGATGCCGTTCACCGTCGTGTCCACCCCGGCCGAGAGCAGCGCCTTGACCAGCAGGGGCGCCTCCTCGGCGCCGATTTCGCCGCGATCCGCCGCCGCGTAGATCGCCGTGCCGAACCCTTCCGCCACCAGCGCGCCGCGCGCCGACTGGCGCGTCACCCATTCGTTGAGCGGCGGCAGCTCCGCGAGCGAGGCCTCCAGCAGATCGTTACGAGGCCCCATCGAGTTGAACACGAAATTACCATAGGGCAGCAGGCTCTCCCGCCCCTCCTGCCCCATGCCCAGCGCGTCGGGGAAAACGGTCAGCGGAAAGGCCTCGGCAATGTCGCGGATGCCGCAGCACAACTCGCGCGCGGCCAGGCGTTCGGCCAGCGCCTCGGCCTCGGCGGCGAAGCGGGGCCGCAACGCACGCAGCGCCGCCGGGGAAAGCACCTGGTTCAGCACCTCGCGCCGGTGCGTGTGCAGCGGCGGATCGGTCTCCAGCACCAGGCTCGGGCCGCGAAGGGGCGGATGTGTCTTGTAATCGGTGACGCCGACGCCGCGGCTGGAGACGAAGCTCTCCCAGTCCGTGAGCATGGCGTGGATCTCGGCATGCCGGCCCGTGGCGTAGCAGCCGTAGCGCGGCAGGAACACCACCGGCGCGCTCTCGCGCACCAGCGCGTAGCCGGGATACGGGTCCTCGAAGAACGCGGCGGAAAACGGGTCCAGGTCCAGCGACGGGATATCGGGCACGGTTGCCTCCCCAGGATGGCGTTGACTGTAGTGGGCCGGCCTGAACAGCGCCAAGCAGGGCGCCGCCGGCGCCGGACGTCCCGCGGTGCGCCGCCCGGGGCATGCCGGCTGCCCGGTTTTCGCGTCCCCCCGCGTATGGACAGGTTCGCCCGCCGCGTCCGACACTGAAAGCGATGGCCAGCTCCGCCTCTGCCGCCTCCGACGCGACCGCGGCCGCCAACCCCGTCCCCCGGCACGACGCAGCGCCCGACGCGCCGTTCGACCCCAGGCGCTCGCGCCAGCTCTTCTTTGCGGTCTTCCCCTCGATCATGCTGCCGATGTTCATGGCGGCGATCGACCAGACCATCGTCTCCACGGCGCTGCCCGCCATCGCCGGCGAGATGGGCGAGCTGAACCGCATCGCCTGGATCGTCGTCGGCTACCTCCTCGCCTCCACCATCGCGGCTCCGGTCTACGGGCGCCTCGGCGACGCGCTCGGGCGCAAGCGCATGATGTTCGTGGCGCTGGCCATCTTCATCGGCGCCTCCATGCTCTGCGCCGCGGCACCCTCGGTCACGCTGCTCGCGGCGGCGCGCGTGCTGCAGGGCGCGGGCGGCGGCGGGCTGATGACGCTCTGCCAGGCGCTGCTCGGCGAGGCGGTACCGCCGCGTGAGCGCGCGCGCTACCAGGGCTGGCTCTCCTCCATTTTCGTCTCCTCCTCCACCTTCGGTCCTGTCGCCGGCGGCTGGCTCACGCAAAGTTTCGGCTGGCGGTCGATCTTTCTGATCAACCTGCCGTTCGGCCTCGCGGCGATCGCCCTCGTCGCCCGCCTGCCGCGCGTCGCCCCGCCCTCCGACCATTTCCGGTTCGACACGCCGGGCGCGGTGCTGTTCGCGCTGTTCATCGCGCCGCTGCTCCTGGCGCTCGAGAAGGCGCAGCGCATGGACACGCACGACCTCACGCTCGCCGCCGGCCTGGCCGCCTTCGCCGCCGTCGCGCTGGGCGTCCTGGTCCGCCACGAACGCCGGGCGCCGCAGCCGCTGCTGCCAGTCGGGCTGATGCGCAACCCCTCGATCTGGCGCGCCGGCGTGATGGCGCTGTGCAGCGGTGCGACCGTGGTCTCGCTGGTCACCTTCCTGCCGATCTACCTGCGCGTGGTACGCGGGCTCGACGCCAGCACCACGGGCCTCCTGCTCCTGCCGCTGACGGCGCTCATCGCCGTGGGCTCGCTCATCACCGGCCGGCTGATGGCGCGCACCGGGCACACCGCGATCTTCCCCTCGATCGGGCTGCCGATGGTGGCCCTGGGGCTGATCTTCCTGGCCTTCGCCGCGCCGGACCTGACCGTGAGGCAGCTGCCGTTCCTCTTCGCCTGGCTGTCGCTGAGCATCGGCACGACAATGTCGGTGGTGCAGCTGACGGTGCAGCTCGTCGCCGGGCGCGCCCAGCTCGGCGCGGCGGCGGCCGGGGTGCAGTTCTCGCGCAGCGTCGGCTCGGCGTTCGGGGCGGCGCTCACCGGTGCGGTGCTGTTTGCCATGATCGCCCTCAGCGACCCGACCACCGCGCACCTCTTCAGCCGTGTGGTCGAGGCGGGGCCGGCGGCGCTGTCCGGCCTGCCGCCGGCGCGGCTCGCGCGGGTGCAGGCGGAGATCGCAGGGGCCTTCCGCGCCGCCTTCCTCACGATCGCCTGCTTCCCGCTGACCAGCGCCATCATGGCCTGGACCATGCCACTGCGGCGCCTGGACGGGGTCTGACGCCCGCGCACGGCCCGGCACGAATCCCCCGTGCCACCGAAGCCTTCCAAAACCCCTAGGAATCGGAGTCCGACCTGTGATTCAACCCCCAGTTGAGGAGGTTCGGATCCATGGCAGGACCCACCGGGACGGAGCCGTATTGGCTGAGCGAGGCTGGCTGGCAGGCGATCCTGCCGCTTCTGCCACGGCATCGGCTGTCCGCAAGCCGCGACGACGACCGTCGGATCATCAGCGGCATACTCTACATGCTGCGCAGCAACACGCGCTGGCAGGACTGCCCGTCCATCTACGGGCCGCCCACCACCGTCTACAACCGCTGGAACCGCTGGTGCGGCCGCGGCCTGTGGCCGATCGTGTTCACCGCCATC
>DAHUXX010000193.1 GCA_027306955.1 Acetobacteraceae bacterium
GAGCCGTGCTCGCCGGAGCCGAAGGCGACGCCGGCGTCGAGCACGAGCGTGATGGCGCCCGGCGTGCGCGCGGGCGGCAGATGCGTGCCGCGCAGCGCGAAGCGACCGATGCGCTGCTCCGGGAAGCCGGCATAGACGCGCGCGAGCCACCCGCCGGTCTCGGTCGCGCGGCGGCGCAGCGGTGCGGTGGTCCCGCATGCGGCGGCGGCCAACATGAGGGCAACGTCAAGCGTCGCGTCGCCCTCGCCCGCATCCTTCACGCCCTCGACGCGCCACAGGCCGCGCGCCTCGTCGTGGAACAGGCCGACGCTGCGGCAGGCCGAGGCGAGGGCGGCCTCGTAGGCGTCGCGCGCCGCCTCCGGCACGTCGACGAACACGGTTTCCAGTTTTCCGGCGGGGCCCTTCATGCGTGAGGCTTTACGCGCGGGCGACGAAGCGGTCGAGCACGCGCTTGCTTCCAGCCTTCTCGAAATCGATGTCGAGCCGGTCGTCCTCCGAGGCCGTGACGGTACCGTAACCGAATTTCTCATGGAAGACGCGGCAGCCGACCGGGATGCTGTCCTCGCGCTTCGGGCGGGGTGCCGCTTCCCAGGCGGCGGGCAGGCGCGGGCGGGAGGCGAACATCGGGAAGCTCGGGGGGGCCGCGCGGCGGTCCTGGTGACCCTCGAGCGTTATGTGTTCCTCCGGCAGTTCGTCGAGGAAGCGGCTCGGCATCGAGACCTGCCAGTTGGCGTAGATGCGCCGGTTCGCCGCATGCGAAACGATCGCGCGGCGGCGCGCGCGGGTGAGCCCGACATAGGCGAGGCGGCGCTCCTCCTCGAGGCCCTTCGTGCCGCTCTCGTCCATGGTGCGCTGGCTGGGGAAGATGCCGTCCTCCCAGCCGGGCAGGAACACGGTGTCGAATTCGAGGCCCTTCGCGGCATGCAGGGTCATCAGGTTGACGCGGTCGCCCTCCGCGTTCTCCTCGTTCTCCATCACCAGCGAAACGTGGTCGAGGAAGGCGGGGAGCGTGTCGAAATCGGCGAGTGCGCGGACGAACTCCTTGAGGTTCTCGAGCCGGCCCGGTGCCTCGGGCGAGGTGTCCGTCTGCCACATGGCGGTGTAGCCGCTGGCATCGAGCACGGTCTGCATCGTCACCACATGGCCCTCCGGCGGCAGCATCGTCCGCCAGGTGGCGAACCCGGCGAGCAGTTCGCGCAGCGCGTCGCGGACCTTGCCGCGCAGGCCGCCCTCGACCACCAGGCGCGACGCGGCCTCGGCGAGCGGCACGCCGTCGGCGCGGGCCCGCTGGGTGATGGTGCGCAGCGCGCCCTCGCCCACGCCTCGTTTCGGGGTGTTCACGATACGCTCGAAGGCGAGGTCGTCGGCGGGCTGCACCAGGACGCGGGCATAGGCGATGGCGTCGCGGATCTCCGCGCGCTCGTAGAAGCGCAGGCCGCCGATGATGCGGTAGGGGATTCCGAGCGTGATCAGCCGCTCCTCGAAGGCGCGGGTCTGGAAGCCGGCGCGGACCAGGATCGCGATCTCGGCGAGCGCGTGGCCCTCGGCGCGCAGGACCTCGATGCGGCTGCCCACCATACGCGCCTCCTCGTCGGAATCCCACAACGCCACGACGGAGATCTTCTCGCCCGCGGCGTCGCCGAGACCGCTGCGGAGCGTCTTGCCGAGACGGCCCTCGTTGTGGGCGATGAGGCCCGAGGCGGCGGCGAGGATCGGGGCCGTCGAGCGGTAGTTGCGTTCGAGGCGGACCACCTTGGCGCCCTCGAAGTCGCGCTCGAAGCGCAGGATGTTCTCGATCTCGGCACCGCGCCAGGAATAGATCGACTGGTCGTCGTCGCCGACGCAGCAGATGTTTCGGTGGCCCTGCGCGAGCAGGCGCAGCCAGAGATACTGGACGAGATTGGTGTCCTGGTACTCGTCGACCAGGATGTAGCGGAACTGGCGGTGGTAGCGGGCGAGCACGTCGGGATTGGTGCGCAGGAGTTCGGTCGCGAGCAGCAGCAGGTCGCCGAAATCGACCGCGTTCACGGCGGCGAGGCGCTGCTGGTAGAGCGCGTAGAGGGCGCGGGCGCGCCCGCCGGCAAACTCGGAATCCTCGGCAGGCGGCACGCGCTCCGGCAGCAGGCCACGATCCTTCCAGCGCTGGATCATTCCCATCAGCACGGGCGCGGGGAAGCGCGTGGTGTCGATGCCCGCCGCGTCCATCACCTGCTTGAGCAGGCGGAGTTGGTCGTCGGTGTCGAGGATGGTGAAGCCGGGCTTGCGGCCGACGAGCTCCGCGTGGCTGCGCAGCATGCGCGCGGCGAGCGCGTGGAAGGTGCCGAGCCAGAGACCCTCGACCGGCTGGCCGAGCAGGGAGGCGACGCGCTCGCGCATTTCCCGCGCCGCCTTGTTGGTGAAGGTGACGGCGAGCACCTGGCCGGGGAAGGCGCGGCGCGTGAGCAGCAGGTGCGCGAAGCGGGTGGTGAGCACGCGGGTCTTGCCGGTGCCGGCGCCGGCCAGTACCAGCAGCGGCCCCTCCAGCGTCTCGACCGCCTCGCGCTGCTCGGGGTTCAGCTTTGCGAGATAGTCGTCCATGTTCGGTCGGTAATGATTCGCATTCGGGAAAGATAGTCAGTGGCCGGCCGAGGTGCGAATCCGGAGCCGGCCGTGCTGCGGCCCTTCACCTGGGCGGCGCGGCACGGCACGACGCTGCTGGCGGGGGGAATCTTCGGGGGGTTGCTGATCCCGCCGCTGGCGCATGTGTTCCACTGGTTCATCACGCCCAACGTTATCATCATCATGACGCTGGTGCTGCTGCGGGTGGACGTGGCGGCGGCGCTGCGGCGGCTGCGCCAGCCGGTGCTGCTCACCGCCATCACCGCGATGCAACTGCTGCTGGCGCCGCTGGTGGCGGCGGGCGTGGTGGCGCTGCTGCCCCTCGACGCCGGGATCAAGGCGGGGGTGGTGGTCTTCTCCACGGGATGCGGGGCGACCTCCGGCGCTGCGTTCGCGAGGCTGGTGGGGCTCGACCCAGAGTTGACGCTGCTGGGGACGCTGACGACGACGCTGCTGCTACCGCTTTCGGCGCCGCCGCTCGCGCTGTCGCTCGGAGGTGTAGGGTTGCATCTCGGGCTCTACGGGTTCGCGCTCAGGCTCGCGATGGTGGTGCTGCTGCCGCTGGCGCTCTCGCTGCTGCTGCGCCGGCTGCTTGGGCCGGAACGCCTGGCGCCGCTGGGGGCAGCGGTGGATGGCGGCGTTGTGTGGGTGCTGGTGTTCTACGGGTTCGCGGTGATGGACGGGCTCACGGCGCGGCTGCTCGCGGACCCGCTGTGGGTGGCGGAGGCGGCGACGGCGGCGTTCGCCGCGGCGTTCGGGCTCAACCTGCTGACGACGCTGCTGTTCCTGCCCGCGGGGTTGCGCGAGGCCGCTTCCGCGGGGCTGATGAGCGGCAACCGCAACATGGCGCTGTATCTCGCGGTGCTGCCGGCGACGGCGGACCCGCGGCTCGGACTGTTCTTCGCGCTGTGCCAGTTTCCGCTCTACCTGAGCCCGGTCATGCTGCGGCCGGTCTATCGGCTGCTGCTGCGCGAGGCCTAGGCGGCACGAAATTCAGGCGACGGGCCGCACGCCCAGGATGTGGGCGATGGCGTAGGCGAGGTCGGCACGGTTGAGCGTGTAGAAGTGGAACTCGTCGACGCCGTTGGCCTGCAGCAGGCGAACCTGTTCCGCCGCGACCACGGCCGCGACCAGCTTGCGCGTCTCGGCGTCCTCCTCCAGCCCGTCGAACAGGTGGCCCAGCCAGTCCGGCACGGCGATGCCGTTGGCGGCGGCGAATTTGCGCATCTGCACGAAGTTGGTGACCGGCATGATGCCGGGGACAATCGGCGCCGTGATGCCGGCGGCCAGCGCGCGGTCGAGGAAGCGCAGATAGGTCGCGGTGTCGAAGAAGAAATTGGTGATGGCCCGGGTGGCGCCGGCGTCGAGCTTGCGCTTGAGGTTGTCGAGATCCGCGGGGGCGCTGGCAGCGGCGGGATGGACGTCCGGGTAGGCGGCGACGGTGACCTCGAAATCGGCGACGCGGCGCAGCCCGGCGACCAGGTCCGAGGCGTAGGCGTAGCCGCCGGGATGCGGCACGTAGGCGCCGCCGCCGGGCACGTCGCCGCGCAGGGCCACGACGTGGCGGACGCCGACCTCCCAATAGGTGCGCGCGACCGCATCGACCTCCCCGCACGTGGCGCCGACGCAGGTCAGGTGGGCGGCCGGGGTCAGCTGGGTTTCGCGCACGATGCGCGCGACGGTGGCGTGGGTGCGCGCCTGGGTGCTGCCCCCGGCGCCGTACGTCACGGAAACGAAGCGCGGCGCCAGCGTCTCGAGCCGGCGGACGCAGGCCCAGAGCTGCGCCTCCAGCGCCTCGGTGCGCGGGGGGAAGAACTCGAAGGAGAGCAGTGGCGCCGCGTGCTCCGGGCCGCGGTTCGGCAGGCCGGGGAAGCGCGGGCCGGTAAGCCAGCGTTCAAGCGTCGGGCGCGCGGGCGGGGGCTTGCGCGAAACCGGGGATGACGTCTGATCCATGTGGCTTACATCGCGACGAGAGGCGTCCCGGTCAACCATCCGGCTCACATCCTCGTGAGCAGGGACTTTGCTAGCCGAGCAACCCTCGCCATGTTACGAGCGCAGCGATTGCACAGGACCCTGGCAGACGATGCCCGCCTCACGACGCCTCCTTGCCACCGCCGCGCTGCTGCTGCCGGCGCTAGCCGGCTGCGCGACCGTACCCCAAAACCCGGAGGCACGCGCCTATTACCATCAGATCAACGACCCGCTGGAGCCGACCAACCGCGTCTTCTACGTCGTCAACGACGCGCTCGACACGGTGCTGCTGAAGCCGCTGGCGCTTGCCTACCATTACGGCACGCCGGAGTTCTTCCAGCACGGCGTGCACAACGTGCTGAGCAATCTCGACACGCCGGTGGTGCTGGCCAACGACATGCTGGAGGGAAACCCGCGGCGCGCCGGCGACACGCTGATGCGCGGGCTGATCAACACCACGGTGGGCCTGGTCGGGATCTTCGACGTGGCGAGCGGCTGGGGGTATCCCAAACATTCCGCCGATTTCGGCATCACCCTGGCGGTGTGGGGCGTGCCGGCGGGGCCGTATCTCTATCTGCCGGTGTTCGGCCCGTCCTCGCCGCGCGGCGTGCTGGGGATTGGGGGCAACTATGCGCTCGACCCGTTCTCCTGGTTCGGCCGCGGCTACGTGGTGCAGGATTTCGGCTTTACCCGCTCGGGGCTGACCGCCGTGGACACGCGCGCGGGCTATCTGAGCGATCTCGACAAGATCAAAGCCCAGGCGCTCGACCCTTACGCGACGCTGCGCAGCCTCTATCGCCAGCACCGCCAGGCGGAGATCGATGCCGCGATGCACGACGAAACGTGGACCGTTCCCGACTGGTACCCACAACCCGCGAAATAACCGCAGCCGAAACCGCTCCGGGAGACCTGCCTTGTCCGCCACCACCCGCCGTACCCTGCTCGCGGCCAGCCTCGCCGTGGCCGCCGCCGTTCCGCTCGCGCTGCCGACGCCGGCCCTGGCCGGCATCGCGTCCGACACCGCCTTCCTGAAGTCGATGGGCGATCAGCTCGTCGCCGTGGTCAATGGCCCGGGAACCCAGGCGGAGAAGCAGGCGAAGCTGCAGGCGCTGGTGGACAAGGGCGTGGACGTCGAGGGTATCGCGCGGTTCTGCCTCGGACGGTTCGTGCGGCTGGCGACGCCGCAGCAGCTCGCGACCTACATCAAGCTCTTCCACGGCGTGCTGATGCGCTCCATCACCGGGCATCTCGGTGAGTACAAGGGCGTGGGCTTCACAGTGGACAAGTCGGCACCGGGCGACGGCGGCACCATCGTGACCACCACGATCACGCGGCCGAACAACGCGCCGGCGAAGGTGCAGTGGGTAATCGACCAGGTGGACGGGCAGCCCAAGATCGAGGACGTGATCGCCGAGGGAACCTCGATGCGGCTGACGCAGCAGAGCGACTACGCGGGCTTCATTGCGCAGAACAACAACAATATCGCGGCACTGATCGGGGCGATGCAGAAGCAGGCGGAAAACCAGCCGGGCGCGTGAGGCCATGCGGCGCGCCCTGATCCGCGGGGTCCGGGCGGGGCAGCTCGAGATCTTCCATGCCGAGCATGGGCCCGCGGATGGCGCGCCGGTGGTGCTGTTGCACGGCTATCCCGACGACATCCATGCCTGGGACGGGGTTGCGCCGGCGCTCGCGGCGTCAGGGTTTCGCGTGATCGTACCCTGGCTGCGCGGCCATGGGCCGACGCAATTCCTCGACGCGGCGACCCAGCGCTCCGGCGAGCAAGCGGCGCTCGGGGCGGACCTGCTCGCGCTGCTCGAGGCGCTCTCCATCCGGCAGGCGCTGCTCGCGGGGTATGACTGGGGCGGGCGGGCGTGTTGCGTGGTCGCCGCGCTTTGGCCCGAGCGGGTGCGCGGCCTGGTCACGGTCGGCGGCTACAACATCCAGAACATCGCCGCGGCAGGCGCGCCGGCGGACCCTGGGCAGGAACTGCGCTACTGGTACCAGTGGTATTTCTGCACCCCGCGCGGCGAGGCGGGGCTGGCGGCGAACCGCGTGGCGCTGCACCGCCTGCTGTGGCGGTTGTGGTCGCCGGAATACCGGTTTGATGACGCAACATATTCGGCCACGGCGGCGAGCTTCGACAACCCCGACCATGTGGCGGTGGTGATCCATTCGTACCGGCATCGTTACGGCCTGGTCGCCGGCGATCCGGCGCACGCGGCGGTCGAGGCGCGTCTTGCGCGACAGCCGCGCATCACCGTGCCGACGATCGTGCTGGAGGGGGCGTCGGACGGCGTGACGCCGCCGGCGCCGGTGGGCGCGCACGCGCGGCACTTCACGAATCTGCGCGGGGCGCGCGTTCTCGAGCACGTCGGACACTTCCTGCCGCGCGAGGCACCGGAGGCGGCGGTTGCAGCGCTGCGCGAGCTCGCGGCGCCGGCGTGAGGCAAGCCCGGGCTCGCGGATGCGTCGCCGCGAGGTTGTAACGATACCGTATTTTTCGTGCCACGCAGGCGGCGGTGGCTGCAACCTTGCCACGTGGGAAGTCTGCAGTGCCACAAAGGCTGTTTACGCTACCGTGCGACCGCGCCGTTGAGACAGATCAAGGCGCGGGACCCAGAGACGCGCGATGTTGGCCCGCCATTGTAAAGGAAGAGGGTGTCATGACACGTTCGGTTGCCCGCCGTTCTCTCCTGGGCTCCGCCCTGATCGTCTCGCTCGCGGCTCCTGTCGCGGTCGCGCAAATGGGAGGTGGAGGAGGCGCGCCTGGTGCCATGGGCGGCGGCCGGATGGGCCGCGGGATGATGGGCGGGCGGTGGAACATGCCCCGCTATCTCGACGCGCTGAAGACCCGGCTCGCCATTACCCCGGAGCAGGAGACGCTGTGGAAAGAGTATGCCAACACCGTCGCCGGGGTCGCCGAGCAGATGCAGGGCGCGCACCAGACGATGTACGAGGCGATGGGCACGGCGACGTGGGAGGAACGGCAGCAGATGATGAACGAGATGTTCCAGGCGCGCCAGCAGGCCGCGCGCACAGTGCACGAGGCGGCCGTCAAGCTGCTCGCCGGGCTCACGCCCGAGCAGAAGACGCAGGCCGAGACCCTGCTGCCAGGACTTGCCTTTCGCCCCGGTATGATGCGCTGAGCGCCGGCTAGCCGGCCGCGCGGCTCTCGTAGGCGATCATGGTGACGCCGGCACGGTCGAAGCGGCCGGTCTCGCGCATGCCGATGGCGCCGAGCACCTGGCGCGAGGCGATGTTGTCCTCGCGCGCGACGGCGACGACGCGCGCGATGCTGGCGCGCTCGTGGGCGAAGCGCAGCGCCGCACCGGCGGCCTCTACCGCGTAGCCGCGGCCCTGCGCCTCCGGCAACAGGGCGAAACGGATCGCCATGCCCCGCCCGTCGGGGCGCAGATGCAGGCCGACCGTGCCGAGGAAGCGCCCGCTTTCCGCCTCGCGCACCGACCACATGCCGACGCCGTGGCGACCCCAGAAGGCGATATCGGTGGCGAGTTCCTCGGCCGTCTCGTAGGCGCTGCGCACGCCGCCGAGCATCACCGCGTAGACCCTGGGGTCCGCCTTCAGCGCGCGCAGCGCCGGCAGGTCCGCGTAGGCGACCGGCCGCAGCCAGAGCCGGCCCGTCCGTACGTGCCAGAGCGGGCTGATCGGGCTACCTGACCAGCGGGCGGTACTTGATGCGGTGAGGCTCCGTCGCGTCCGCGCCAAGTCGACGTCGCTTGTCCTCTTCGTAGGCCTGGAAATTGCCCTCGAACCACTCGACGTGGCTGTCGCCCTCGAAGGCGAGGATGTGGGTGGCGAGGCGATCGAGGAACCAGCGGTCGTGGCTGATGATCACGGCGCAGCCGGCGAACTCCACCAGCGCCTCTTCCAGTGCGCGCAGCGTGTCGACATCGAGATCGTTGGTCGGCTCGTCGAGCAGGATGACGTTGTGCTCGGCCTTGAGCATCTTGGCGAGGTGGACGCGGTTGCGCTCGCCGCCGGAGAGGATGCCGACCTTCTTCTGCTGGTCCGAGCCCTTGAAGTTGAAGGCGCCGACATAGGCGCGCGACTGCACCGCGCGCTTGCCGAGATAGATCACGTCGGTGCCGCCGGAGATTTCCTGCCATACCGTCTTGTCGGGGTCGAGGCTATCGCGGCTCTGGTCGACGTAGCCGAGCTTGACCGTGTCGCCGACGCGCAGCGTGCCGGCATCCGGCTGTTCCTGACCGATGATCATGCGGAACAACGTGGTCTTGCCGGCGCCGTTGGGGCCGATGACGCCGACGATGCCGCCGGGCGGGAGCTTGAAGCTGAGGTCGTCGATCAGCAGGTTGTTGCCGTATCCCTTGCGCACGCCCTCCGCCTCGATCACGGTGCCGCCGAGGCGCGGGCCGGGCGGTATGACGATGTCGGCGACGCCGGTGGCCTGTTCCTGCGACTTCGCCAGCATCTCCTCGTAGCGCTGGATACGCGCGCGGCTCTTGGTCTGGCGGGCGCGCGGGGAGGTGCCGATCCATTCCTGCTCGGCCGCCAACGCGCGCTGGCGGGCGCTCTCCTCCTTTTCCTCCTGCGCCAGGCGCTTGCGCTTCTGGTCGAGCCAGGAGGAGTAGTTGCCCTCGAACGGATAGCCGCGGCCGCGCTCGATCTCGAGGATCCAGTTGGTGACGTTCTCGAGGAAGTAGCGGTCATGGGTCACGACCAGCACGGTGCCGGGATAGTCGCGCAGGGTCTTTTCCAGCCAGGCGACGCTTTCGGCGTCGAGATGGTTGGTGGGCTCGTCGAGCAGCAGCACGTCGGGCTTTTCGAGCAGCAGGCGGCAGAGGGCGACGCGACGGCGCTCGCCGCCCGAGAGCCTGGTGACGGGGCTGTCCGGCGGCGGGCAGCGCAACGCGTCGAGCGCGATCTCGATGCGGCGGTCGAGCTCCCAGCCATCCTCGGCCTCGATCTTCTCCTGCAAGTCGGCCTGCTCGGCGAGAAGCTCGTTCATCTTCTCGTCGTCCATCGGCTCGGCGAAGGCATTGGAGATCTCGTTGAAGCGGGCGATCGCGGCCTTGAGAAGGCCGAAGGCTTGGCCCGCGTTCCCGGCAACGGTGAGGTCAGGGTCGAGGTGCGGCTCCTGCGCCAGGTAGCCGACGCGCGCGCCCTCCGCGGCCCAGGCCTCGCCGCCGTATTCCTTTTCGATGCCGGCCATGATCTTGAGCAGCGTGGACTTGCCGGCGCCGTTGACGCCGAGCACGCCGATCTTCACGCCGGGGAGGAAGGAGAGCGTGATGCCCTTGAAGACCTCCCGCCCGCCGGGGTAGCTCTTGGTCAGGTCCTTCATCACGTAGACGTACTGGTAGGCGGGCATCGGCAGGCTCCGGTGGCTGGAGTACGGGCGGGGGGATGGGCGCGGCGGGTCATGCCAGCGTTTGCGGGCGTCGTCACCCCTCATGACCGCGTGGATGCGATGCGCCCGGCAGGGCTCGAACCTGCGACCAAGCCGTTATGAGCGGCCCGCTCTGACCAACTGAGCTACAGGCGCCTCGCGGCTTCTCTATCCCCCGCCGGAGCCGCCGCTTCAAGCCGCGGGATGGCGCCGCGCTCGGCGAAGAGCAGAAACAGGCCGGCGGCGACGATGATCGCGGCACCCAGGACCGTGCCGCTGTCCGGCACCTCGCCGAAGACCAGGTAGCCGGTGACGGTGGCCCAGACGATGGAGGTGTACTGGAACGGGGCGACGAGCGAGGCCGGGGCGAGCTGCAGGCCGCGGTTGACGCCGCCGTAGCCGGCCATGGTGATGAGCCCGATCGCCGAAAGCGCCACAAGGTCGAGCGGGCCGGGCATGGTGAAGCGCAGCGCTGACCAGCCGGCGCCGAGTGCGAGCACGCCGGTGAGCTGCCAGGCGACCAGGACGGTCCCCGCGGTGCCGCGCAGGCGGCGCGTGAGGGTGAGGATCACGGAGTAGCAGAGGCTGCCGAAGACGCAGATCGCCTCCGCCCGGCCGACACCGGCAACGGCCGCGGCGCCGGGGCGGAGTGCGACCAGCACGCCCGCGAGCCCGACCAGGGCCGCGACCCAGCGGCGCGGGGCGACGCGCTCGCGCAGGAAGACGGCGGAGAGCACCATCACGTAGATGGGCACCGCGAGGTAGAAGGTGCTGACGGCAGCCAGCGGGAGCGTGCTGACCGAGACGTAGAAGCAGACGAGCTCGATCGCGACCAGCACCATGCGGACCACCTGCAGCGCGATCTGGCCGCGCGCGAGGGAGGCGACGACGTCGCGGGAGCTGAGGAGCGGGGTGAGACAGACAAAGGCGGCGGCGCTGCGGAACAGCAGGATCTCACCCAGCGGGTAGCGGTGGACGAAGTATTTGCCGAGGGCGTTGGAGACGGAGAAGACGGCGATGCCGAGCACCGTCATCGCGATCCCGAGCCGCGGCCGTTCCTCCATGGCGCGGACTAGAGCAGGGCGGGCGTTTGCGTGTCCATGGCGGGCGCGGGGTGGGTTGGTGACAGGTCGCTTGCGCCGGCGGCGCTGAGGAAGGCGGCGATGGCGTCGAGCTCCGCGGGGTTGCGGGTGGCGTCCGCCTTGTCGCCGCGCGGCACCCACACGACGGTCTCGTAGCGGGCGCGGGTGAGCAGCACGCGATAGGTGTTGATGCGGTTCGCCGCCGCCTCGATGCCCGCGACGCGCTGCCAGGCGGTGCCGGCGAAGCGGCGCGGGCGCCAGCCCCCGGGCCCGCGCACCAGGTCGCCGCCCCAGCACAGGCCGACATGGTCGAGCTCCAGGCCCTGGCAGGAAAATTCGGTCGCGACCGTCTCCAGCGCGTCGGAGGCGCGAACATCGGGCCAGCGGTCGAGAAACCAGCGCGCGACGGCGTTCGCGTCCATGTGCGGAAGCTCAACACCGAGGCCATCCGCGCGCAACCGTTTCGCCCCTGAACTGGCGACCAGGCCCACGCGCCGCAGGCCGCGCGCCCGCGCGCGCAGGGCGGCACGCATCGCATCGAGATCCCGGGTGAGGAAGATCGGGATGGTCTCGGCGTCGGCCAAGCGTCGGGCGCGCGCGGCATTGCCATCGAGGACGAGATCAACCCATTCCGGCAGGGCTGGGGCGCGCAGCGTGCGCCGCGCAACCGCGAGATGCAGCCTGGGATCGCGTTCGGCCGGCAGGGAGGACGGCAGGGTTCGCCTGGCGTCGGCGTGACCTGGCGTCTCGGCTGCAAGCACGCGCCAGGAAGGGCGGTCGCGCAGCGCCTGCGCCCATTCAAGGATGCCGCCTTCGCCATCGTGGATTTCCTGGCCGCCGCCGACGAGGCACACGATCGCCGCACCGCCCTCGTGGCGCGCCATGATGTCGAGCAGCAGCGCGGGTTCGGAATCCGAAAGCGCCACGTCGCGGTCGCGGCTCTTGCGCACCGCGTGTGCCTGGTTCCAGACACGCTGCGCCTCGTCGACGACGATGACGCGTTCCGGTGGCACGTCGCCCGCCTGCACGTGCGTATCGCGGAACCGTGGTAGCGCCTGGATCGCGGCCTCCATGCGCTGGCGGGCATCGCGCGCCGGCATGCCGCCTTCCGTGGCATCGCGGGCCAGGGCCTCGCGGAAGACGTGGACGAGGGTCGGGTTGCCGGTGAGGAAGGTGGCGCCGACGCCGCGTCCTGCCCCGAACACGACATCCAGACCGCAAAGCGTCTTGCCGGCGCCGGGAATGCCGGTGACGAATAGCGCCATCTTTTGCCCGGCGGCCATGCTGTCGCGGATTGCCTTGCCGATCGCCGCCTGGGTGGCGGTCAGCGAATCGCGGTCAGCCAGGGCCTCGGCCAGTTCCTCGACGCCGTTGCGGGCGTAGAGGCTGCGCGCCGCCTCCACGATCCCTGGCACCGGGCGATAGGGCGCGTCGCCCCAGGCGGTCACGTCGAGCGGTGCGGCTGGTTGCGGCAAGGCGGCCCACAGGTGCCGCAGCAGCCCGGCCAGGCCGTCGGCGCTGGTCGCGAGCGGTGGGGTGGCGCCGGCTAACAGCAGCGGTGTCGCCGCGGACGCCGGCCTTGCTTCGGTCGCCACCAGGATCGGAACGATCGGGAAACCGCGCGAGCCGGCATGGAAATCCTGGAGGTCGAGGGCGTAGTCCTCGACCTGGCGGAGGTCGGCGAGTTCGACGCGGGTAGCACCCGCCTTCACCTCAAGCACGAACACGCCGCGCGCCGTGGCCAGCACCGCGTCCAGCCGCTTGCCAAGGCGGCGCAGGCGGAATTCCAGGTGCAGCGCCCATTCCGCTGCCTCGTCCAAGCCGGCAAGCGCCGTGCGCAGCAGATCCACCGTTTCCCGCCAGGCGCGCAATTGCTGCGGCTCGCCGCGCCGGAAGGATTGTTTCTCCTCGGCGGCGAGCCGGGCCACCACCGCGTCGGGGTGCAGGGCAAGGAAATCGGCGACACGCATGCGGCGACGCTAGGGCGCCGCACGTCGGCGCGCCAAGGGCAACGCCTGGGTTCTCCCCTGCCCTGCCCGCCCCCAGACGTTGCGCACCGGGCGCGGTTCTGGCATCAGCGCCGGCCAACGCGGGAGCCCGCCCGACTCGGGATGTTTCCGCGCGCCTGCCAAACGAGGGGAACGCGAGCGATGTCCTTGGCCCATCTGGCCATTCTTGCCGGCGGTGTGCTGGCGATCGTCTATGGCTTCATCACCAGCCGCCAGGTGCTCGCGGCCGACGCCGGCACCAAGCGCATGCAGGAAATCGCCGCTGCCGTGCAGGAGGGCGCGCGCGCCTACCTGAACCGGCAGTACACGACGATCGGCGTCGTCGGGATCGTGATCCTGATCCTGCTTTCCGTCACCCTTGGCATCCATGTCGGGATCGGGTTCGCGATAGGCGCTATTCTCTCGGGCTCGGCAGGCTATATCGGCATGAACGTTTCCGTGCGCGCCAATGTCCGGACCGCCCAGGCCAGCCGCGGCGGGCTCGCCAAGGGGCTCGACATCGCGTTCAAGTCGGGCGCCATCACCGGCATGCTGGTGGTGGGGCTCGGGCTGCTGGGCGTCGCGGGCTACTACTTCTTCCTGCGCGCGACGGTGACCGGGCCGGACCTGCGGCCGGTGCTGGAGGCGATGGTGGCGCTGTCATTCGGTGCCTCGCTGATCTCCATCTTCGCGCGTCTCGGCGGCGGCATCTTCACCAAGGGCGCGGACGTCGGCGCTGACCTGGTGGGAAAGGTCGAGGCCGGGATCCCCGAGGATGATCCCCGCAACCCGGCGGTGATCGCGGACAACGTGGGCGACAACGTGGGCGACTGCGCCGGCATGGCGGCCGACCTGTTCGAGACCTACGCGGTCACGATCGTGGCGACCATGCTGCTCGGCGCGATCTTCTTTACCGGTGCTGCGCAAGACCAGATGATGCTGCTGCCGCTCGGCATCGGCGCGGTGTGCATCCTGACCTCCGTCATCGGCACCTACTTCGTGAAGCTTGGGTCCGACGACAACATCATGGGCGCGCTGTACAAGGGGCTGATCGTCACCGGCATCCTCTCGGTGGTGGCGATCGCCATCGTCATCGCGCTGATCGCCGGGTTCACGACGCCGCTGGTCATGGCCGGCGGGTCGCCGATCACCGGCACGTCGCTGTTCATGTGCTCGATCGTGGGGCTCCTGGTGACCGGGTTCCTGGTGTGGATCACCGAATACTACACCTCGACCGAATATCGCCCGGTGCGCAGCATCGCGCAGTCCTCGACCACCGGGCACGGCACCAACGTGATCCAGGGCCTCGCGGTCTCGATGGAGGCGACGGCGCTGCCGGTGCTGGTGATCTGCGTCGGCATCATCGCCGCCTATTCGGTGGCGGGGCTCTTCGGGATCGCGGTGGCGGCGACGACGATGCTCTCGCTCGCCGGCATGATCGTGGCGCTCGATGCCTACGGGCCGGTGACGGACAACGCCGGCGGCATCGCCGAGATGAGCGAGCTGGAGCCCGAGGTGCGCAAGGTGACGGACGCGCTGGACGCGGTCGGCAACACCACCAAGGCGGTGACCAAGGGCTATGCGATCGGCTCCGCGGGCCTGGCCTCGCTGGTGCTGTTCGCGGCCTACACGGAGGACCTGCGCCACTACTTCCCGAAGCTCGACGTGAAGTTCGCGCTGCAGGACCCGTACGTGGTGATCGGGCTCTTCATCGGCGGCCTGCTGCCCTACCTGTTCGGGGCGATGGGCATGACCGCGGTGGGGCGTGCGGCGGGCAGCGTGGTCGTCGAGGTGCGGCGGCAGTTCAAGGAGATCCCCGGCATCATGGCGGGGACCGCGAAGCCGGATTATGGCCGCGCCGTGGACCTGCTGACACGTGCCGCGATCCGCGAGATGATCCTGCCCTCGCTGCTGCCGGTGCTGGCGCCGATCGTGCTGTTCCTCGTGATCAGCGTCGTCGCCGGCATGACCGAGGCGTTCTCGGCGCTTGGTGCCATGCTGCTCGGCACCATCGTGACGGGGCTGTTCGTCGCCATCTCGATGACCTCGGGCGGCGGCGCGTGGGACAACGCCAAGAAGTACATCGAGGAAGGCCATTTCGGCGGCAAGGGCAGCGACGCGCACAAGGCGGCGGTGACCGGTGACACGGTGGGCGACCCGTACAAGGACACGGCGGGCCCGGCGGTGAACCCGATGATCAAGATCACCAACATCGTGGCGCTGCTGCTGCTGGCAATTCTGGCCCGCATGCTCGGATAAAGGCGGGTGGCTTCGTGACAACGTGAGGGGCGGCCACCGGCCGCCCCTTTTCGTTTCGGCGCCCTCGCTCCTTCCGGGTGAGCTATTCCAGCAGGCGCGTGCGCAGGGTCTCGATGCGGCCGGCGTCGAGGCCGAGGCGCTCGCGCAGATAGGCTTCCAGCGTGCCATGCCATTGATGAATCGCATCGAAGGCGGCGCCGAGCAGCGAGGTGTGCACCGAGTGCAACACCCCGGCGACCTCCGCGGGCAGGGTGGAGGTGACGTCCTCGTCCGGTACCCAGAGCCTGGTGGTGGCGAGATAGTCCTCGCGAATCGCATCCTCGCGCACGCCGAGGGCGGCAAGGATCAGGGCCGCGCCGAAGCCAGTACGGTCCTTGCCCGCGGTGCAGTGGAACAGGAGCGGCACGCGCTGCTCGGTGAGCAGGAGGGTGAACAGCGCGCGGTACTGCGCCGACCACTCGATGGCGTAGGTGGCGTAGGCGCGCGCCATCATTGCACGCATTTCCTCCGCCGTGCCCTCGCCCTTGTCCGCCATCTCGCGCAGGCGCGGGCCGATCGAGGGTTCGATGGCGAGCGAGATCTCGTTGAAGCCATGCCCGACGTTGGGCACCTTGGCGCGCTCGTCCGCGCCGCGCAGGTCGACCACGGTGCGCAGGCCGAGCGCCTTCAGCGCGCGGGTGTCCGTCTCGGTGATGCGCGCGAGGCGGGCGGCGCGGAACACCTGGCCGAATTTCACCTGTCTTCCGTCGCGCGTTGGCCAGCCGCCGAGGTCACGGACATTGGTCGTTCCCTCGAGCGGGATCACGCGGGGCAGCGGCGTCGGTTCGTCGTCCATGCGCCCTTCTCCGCCGGGTCGCCTGGCTTGGCAAGCGGGCTTGGAGCGGGGGCGCCGGGCTGGTCAGGTATGACGAAATCGGGCCCGGTTTTGCGTCCGGGCCGGATGACTTATCGCCGCCGGAGCGCGCTGCGGACCGGTTTGCGGGCCGGGCGGCCGCGGCGGCGCATGGCGGCGGCGAGACCGGCCAATGCCACGGCGAAAACCGCGAGCGATGCCGGCTCGGGGACCGGGGTCGCCGCGCTCGTGCTGGCCAGGATCCGGGTCTGGAAATCCACCGTGCAGTTCGCGCACTCGCCGCCCCACACGGTGGGGGTTTGCGGCGAGCTTCGCGCGTCGCGCGGCCAGATCCATTGAGCGCTGGCGTCGATGCCAGGCCGGGTGTGCCACGGGCTGCTGCCGTTCGGGCCGAGCGCGACGACACTGCCGGCGGGCTGACTCCAGGCGTTGGGCACGCTGCCCGAAGCATTGAAGCCGCCGGTCCAGCCTGCGCCGCCGGTCTCCAGCGTCAGCGTGCCGTTGGCGAAGTGGAAGCCGGTGTCGCTCAGCGTGAACGTGCCAATGAAGGCGCCCGGATTCACGCCGCCGCCGCCCGCGTTATAGGCCTCGATGTTGAGGAAATAGCTCTGGCCGGCGGCAAGAGGCAGGTTGGTGAAACTGAAGGACTTGCTCCAGTCCGAGCCGGTCGCAATCAGGGTGCCAAGGGTGGAAGCGCTCGCGCTGAGATAGGCGTTGAAAGCGTTGTCAGCGGTGAGCGTGCCGCTCAGTGTCGTGGCCTGAGCCTGCATCGCGGCGAGCGGCGACGCCAGAACGGCGAGGCTGGCAACGATCGTTGCGGCAAGCAGACGAAGGACGGTACGCGGCATCCGAGGGGGGCTCCAGCGAGCGGTGAAGAGCCTGGATAGGCCCTGGTGCGCAGGGGAATAAAGTCAGGTTTCTTTTTCTAACGTTTAGTATTGTTGTTTCGACTCCCGGCGCACCCGCTCGCGCCAGTCCGCCAGCACGTCGGCGAGCGTCGTCGCCCAGGCGATGGCGGGCTGCCAGCCGAGGACGCCGCGCGCGCGCGAGGCGTCGCCGCGCGGGGTCATCACTTCCGGACCGCGGCCGTCTGCGTTGCTCTCGACCCGCGCCTCGACACCGGCGAGCGCCAGCAGGGCGGCCAGCACGTCGCCGATCGCGCGCGTGGTGCCGCTCGCGATGTTGAACGCGCCGGCCTGGCCCGCGAACGCGTAGCGCAGGGCGAGCGCGTAGGCGCGGGCGACGTCGCGCACGTCGAGGAAGTCGCGCGCGGTGTCCAGCCGGCCGACATGCACCACCGCCGCCTGCGCGCCTGACGCGATGCGCGCGACCTGGCGGGCGAAGGCGGGCACGACAAAGTCCGGGCTCTGGCCAGGGCCGGTGTGGTTGAACGGGCGCAGGCGCACCGCGACGATGCCGGGGATCGCCGCCAGGGCCAGGTCCGCCGCGGCCTTGGTGGCGGCGTAGGGGCTGATGGGCGCGAGCGGCGCCGCCTCGTCCAGCGGCGCGTCGCGGAAGGAGCGGCCGTAGACTTCCGAGGAGGACGCGAAGACGAAGGCGGCGCCTGGCACGGTGGCGGCAAGCGCGTGGGCGAGCGCGACGGTTCCCGCGTGATTGACCGCCCAGGCCCGCGCAGGCTCGGCGCGCGCCGCGGCGGGGGCGGCGATGGCCGCGAGGTGGACCACGCCGGCGGGGCGTGTGCGCGTGACGAGAGTGCGGACGGCAGCCGGGTCGGCGATGTCGAGGCGCTCCATGCCGGTGGCCTCGCCGCAGCCGATCAGCGTCGCCTCCGGGAAGGCGGCGGCCAGCGCCGGCAGCGCATGCGAGCCGACGAAGCCCGAGGCGCCGGTCACCAGCAGGCGCATGCTCAGTCGGCCGTGCTGCGCACGTCCACCAGCGTCGGCGCGGAGCCGAGGCGGGCGCGGTGGCGGGCGAGATCCGCCTCCACCATCTCGGCGGCCATGTCCTCGAGCCCGATCTCCGGCGTCCAGCCGAGTTGCTGCCTCGCCTTCGCCGGGTTGCCGAGCAGCACGTCAACCTCCGCCGGGCGCATCAGGGCGGCGGTGCTGCGCACGTGCTCCTCCCAGACGAGGCCGGCATAGCCGAAGGCGATGGCGCAGAAATCGCGGATCGTGGTCGTGCGGCCGGTGGCGACGACGAACTCCGAGGGTTCCTGCTGCTGCAGCATCAGCCACATGGCACGCACGTAGTCCCGCGCGTGGCCCCAGTCGCGACTGGCGTTGAGGTTGCCGAGCGTGAGCTCCTTCGCCAGCCCGAGCTTGATGCGCGCGACGCCGTCCGTGATGCGGCGGGTGACGAACTCGATGCCGCGCAACGGGCTTTCGTGGTTGAACAGGATGCCGGCCGAGGCGTGCAGGCCGAAGCTCTCTCTGTAGTTGATCGTCATCCAGTGCGCGTAGAGCTTGGCGACGGCGTAGGGCGAGCGCGGGTAGAAGGGTGTTTTCTCGCTCTGCACCGGCTCCTGGATCTTGCCGAACATCTCCGACGAGGATGCCTGATAGAAGCGCGCGGGGGGGCAGGCGATGCGCACCGCCTCCAGCATGTGCAGCGCGCCGATGCCGGTGACGTTGCCTGTCAGCACCGGCTGTTGCCACGAGGAGGCGACGAAGCTCTGGGCGGCCAGATTGTAGACCTCGTCGGGCTTCACGCGCTCGACGATGCGCAGCGTGGCGCCGAGATCGAGCAGGTCGCCATCGTGCATCTGCACCTGGTCGAGCACGCCGAGCCAGCGCAGGCGCTCGCCGATGACGTCGGCCGAGGCGGAGCGGCGCAGCAAGCCGTGCACCTCGTAGCCCTTATCCAGCAGGAAGGAGGCGAGATAGGCCCCGTCCTGGCCGGTAATCCCGGTGATCAGCGCGCGCGGCATGAGTCGGTTCCTGGTCGAGAACGCGGCGGCTCTAGACGATGCCCGGGATGCTGTCCAACCGCTCTCCGTCGGGCCTCGGGGTCTTGATCGCGTCCAACACCGCCTTGACGTCCTGCGCGCGCTCGCGGGGCAGGGCGAGCACGGCGTCCGGCGTTGCGACCAGCACGACGTCCTCGAGCCCGACGACGGCGGCGAGCGTGCCGTCGCCGCGCACATAGCAGCGGCGCGCGTCGACCAGCACCGTGCGGCCGGTCGCGACGTTGCCGGCGGCATCCTTCGCCCCGAGTTCCCACAGCGCGGCCCAGGAGCCCACGTCCGACCAGCCGAGCGAGGCGGGCACGACGGCGTTCCGGGTGGATTTCTCCGCGACCGCGTAGTCGAGGCTGATGTTGCGACAGGCGGTGAACGCGTCCGCGCCGAGGCGGATGAAATCGGTTTCCGTCGTGCGCCGGGCGACGGCCTCGCGGACGCTCGCCAGCACGTCGGGCGCGTGGTGCTCGAACTCCGCGATCAGGGTCGCCGCCGTGAAGACGAACATGCCCGCGTTCCAATAGAAGCCCCCCGAAGCGAGGTAGGTCTCCGCGGTGAGGCGGTCCGGCTTCTCGACGAAACGGGCGACGCGGTAGGCGCCCTCGATCCCCGCGATGGGCTCGCCGCGCTCGACGTAGCCATAGCCCGTCTCGGGCGCGGTGGGTGTCATGCCGAAGGTGACGACATGGCCGGCCTCCGCGGCCCGGGCCGCGATCGCGACCGCGCGGCGCAGGGCGGGCTCGTCGCTGATGGCCGCATCCGCCGCCATCATCCACAGCACCGTCCCGGGTGCTTCCTCGGCCACCATGAACGCGGCGGCGAGGATGGCGGGGCCGGAGTTGCGTCCGACGGGTTCCAGCACGATGCGGGTGCCGGCGATGCCGAGTTCGCGCATCTGCTCGGCGACGACGAAGCGGTGGCGCTGGTTGCAGACCACGATCGGGGCGGCGAAGCCTTCACCGAGCGCGCGCGCGACCGTCTCCTGGATCATGGTGCGCCCGGAGAGCAGGCGCTGGAACTGCTTGGGCGCGGCCTGGCGCGACAGCGGCCACAGCCGCGTGCCGGAGCCGCCGGAGAGGATCACCGGACAGATCATTCGTACCTCCTTCCGGGCCGGATTGGCACGCCGTTCGCAACGACGCTAGGGTTGCGCGCTCCCGGACGAGATCCACGTGCCATGAAAGTCTGCGTCTTCGGCGCCGGCGCCATCGGCGGCCACGTCGCCGCCTGTTATGCGCGCGGGGGCGCGGAGGCTTCCGTCGTCGCGCGCGGCGCGTATCTCGAGGCGATCCGTGCCAGGGGGCTGACCGTCGAGGCGCCGGACGGGACCTTTACCGAGCGGGTGCGCGCCAGCGCCGACCCGGCGGAACTGGGGCCGCAGGACGCTGTGATCGTGACGGTGAAGGCGCCGGCTCTGCCCTCCGTCGCGGCCGGCATCGCGCCGTTGCTGGGGCCAGAGACGCCGGTTGCGTTCGCGATGAATGGCATCCCCTGGTTCTATTTCGACTTCCATGGCGGCAAGCTCGACGGGCATCGTCTCCCGCGGCTTGACCCGGAGGAGGCGTTGCGGCGCGCGATCGGACCCGGGCGCGCCATCGCCGGGGTGGTCTATTCCGCCTGCACGGTGGTGGAGCCGGGACGCATCGAGGTCGAGCACAACCGTAACCGGATGGTCTATGGCGAGCCGGACAACACGGCCTCGGCGCGCTGCGAGGCGATCGCGGAGCCGCTGCGCAAGGGCGGGTTCCGGGTCGACGTGACGGAGCGGATGCGCGACGCGATCTGGGAAAAGCTGTTCCTCAACCTGGCGTCCGGGCCGCTCGCCGTCCTCGCGCAGTCGGCGCCGGCGGGATACGCCTCCGAGCCCGGGGTCGCGGATGCGATAAGGCGGATCGTGGCGGAGGGGGCGTCGATCGCGCACGCGCTCGGGTGCCGGCCGGCGGTCGATGTCGAGCCGCAGATCGAGCGGGCGAGGACGATGACGCACAAGCCGAGCATCCTGCAGGACCTGGAGCTGGGACGGCCGATGGAGGTGGATGGCATCTTCGCGGCGACGCTGGACCTAGCGCGGCTGGCGGGGGTGGCGACGCCGACGCTCGACCTGCTGATCGCGCTGTTGAAGACGCGGGCAAGGGTGGCGGGGCTTTATTGGTAATGGGATCAGGGCGGCGGCTGGCCTTGCTTGTTCCCTCGCCTTGCGGCGCAATGGCGCGATGCTCGTGCCCCGCCATAGTCTCATCGTCTCCGCCCAGGCCGCCGCCGGCAATCCGTTGCGCGGGCCGCACTTCATGGCGGCGATGGCGCAGGCCGCCGAGCAGGGGGGGGCCGCCGCGATTCGCGCCGAGGGGGTGGCGGACATCGCCGCCATCCGCGCCGCGGTGAAGGTGCCGATCATCGGGCTGATCAAGCTCGACCTGCCGGCCGACCGGGTGCGCATCACGACGAGCTTCGAGGCAGCGGCCTGTGTGTTCGCCGCCGGGGCGGACATGGTGGCGGTCGACGCGACGCTGCGGCCGCGCGACGGTCCGGCGCCGCCCGAGCTGATCCGGCGCATCCGCGCGGAACTCGGCAAGCCGGTGCTGGCGGATGTGGCGACTCTGGCCGAGGGCGAGGCGGCCGCGGCGGCGGGGGCGGACGCGGTGGCGACCACGCTCGCCGGCTACACGGCGGAAACAGCGGCGCTGGAGGAACCGGCGATCACCCTGGTGCAGGCGCTGGCGGCGCGGCTTTCGGTGCCGGTGTTCGCCGAGGGGCGCTATGATGCGCCCGGACAGGTGTGGCAGGCGATCGCGGGCGGCGCGCATGCCGTGGTGGTCGGCACCGCGATCACCAATCCGCGCGAGATCACGCGCCGTTTCGTTGCCGTGATGCCGCGGAGCGCACCCGGCGGGCGGGGCGCTTGAGCCTGCTGCTGACGCTCGATGTCGGTGGATCGGCCTCGCGCTGGGTGCTGCGCGACGAAGCAGGGGAGCGGCGAAGGGTGAGTTGCCGGCTGCCTCCGGGCATCTGTTCCTGGCGGCGGAGGAGGCGCGGTTCCGGGCGATGGCGGCGGCGCTGGCGCGCGCGATGCCCCAGCGCCCGGCGGAGGTGCTGGCGGGGGTGACGGGGCTCGACGCGACCGCGCCGGAAGCGCGGCTGGCGACGGCGATCCTGGCGGCGGCGCTGGGTGTGGCGGAGACGGCGGTTTTGGTGACCAATGACGTGAACCTCGCCTATCGCGCCGCGTTCGCGCCGGGCGAGGGGCACCTGGTTTATGCCGGAACCGGATCGGTTGCGTTGCATATCCGGGCCGATGGCACCGAGGTGCGCGCGGGCGGACGGGGGATGCTGATCGACGACGCCGGCTCCGCGTTCTGGATCGGGCAACAGGCGCTGCGGCGTGCCTGGCGCGAGCGCGAGGAGAACCCGGCGGCACCGCTGTCGCCGCTGTCGCGGGCGCTCGCGCAGGCGATGGGCGGCGAATGCTGGGACCGCCAGCGCGCCTTTGTCTACACCGGCGGGCGGGATGCGATCGCGCAGCTGGCGCGGACGGCGTCGGGCGTGGCGGAGGCGCAGGATATTTTTGTCAGCGCGGGGGAGGAGCTGGCGCGGCTGGCGAATATCCTGATCCGGCTGGCGGGGCCGAGGCCGGTGGCGCTGGCCGGACGGGCGTGGCTGCTGCATCCGGCGATGGAGGTGAGTTTCCGGGCGAGCCTGGTAGGGGCTGCGAGCGTCGGTTGAGGTCTCGGCGGCCGGAAGCGGTGCTGGGTCTCACGACCCCTGCCCCAGCACCCAGCCTTCCCAGCGCCGGATCGCGGGGTCGCCCGGGATGTGGTCGGGGCGGGCAGCGTCGGCAACGGCGATGACGCAGAGGACACCCAGAACGCAGTCGAAACGGTCCTCGCCGGCGAGGTCGGGGCCGAAGCCGTCCTCGAGGGCCGCCGTCAGCGCGCGGGCGGGGCGGACGACGAGGCGGCGCATGGCGGCGCAGATCGCGGGCGCCATCGCGACGCGGTCCTGCTGGCGGCGCTTGCTGCCCTGGCGGCGGACGCCCAGCTGGACCATGGCGTCGGCGGGGTAGGTTTCGGCGAGGACGACGCCGCCCCCGGCCCTGCCACAGCTTTCGAGCAACGCGCGGAAGCCGCCCTCGAAGGGCCAGAGCCGGGGCGGCGCCGGGGAGAGGAGTGCGGGGATCAGCATCTCGCGCCAGGCGGAGAGGGCGGACTTGCCGGCCTGGTTGGCGCCAAGGGTCCAGAACAGGGGGGCGCCGGCGGGGCGCGCACCGGTCGCGGCGTCGCAGGCGCGGCCGAGGGCGGGGATGCCCAGCGCCGCGGCGTGGGATGCGCGCGTCATGCCGGCGCGGCCGACGCGGGGGTAGAAGGGGCGGTCGGGCGAAACCTCCTCCAGCGTGTCGCAAACGCGGAAAAAGTCCGGGCGGTCGGCGAGAGCCCTCAGGAAGGCAACGAAATCCGCCTCGCGCGCGTGGCGGGCGGCATAGCCGGCGGGCAGCCCGAGCGGCAGGTCGAGGCCCAGCGCCACGGCGCCGCCGTCGGCGCGGGCGCGCAGGCGAGCGAGCAGGGTGGCGGGGTCGCCCACGAGTTCGGGAAGGGCGAGCCTCCAGCCCCTTGCGTCGCGGCAGGCGACCGCCATCCAGCGTTTGCCCGGGTCCACGCTCCAGTCGGCGTGCGCGGCCAGCGACGCGGCGCCGGACCCGCGACAACGGGGCCAGGGCGGGCTAGAGAGGCTTATGCGCGCGTTCCAGCAGACGCGAGAACAGGCCGGGCTTCTTCGGCTTTTCCCGCTTTTCCGGCTCGGCGACCTTCCTGGCGGCGTCCCGTTCCTTTTCCTTGGACGCCAGCCATTTATCGAGGGTCATCCCGGCCTTGGCCGCGCGCTTCGCCTCGTAGGCACGCTGGGCTTCGCTCATCTGCTTCATGAGCGGCGCCATAGCACGGGACCGGCCGCATGACAGCCCGGCTGAAGACCTCGATCTGGGTACAGGCGACGCTGCGAGCGGGGCTCAATGGCGTGGTGCTGCACAAGGGCGACGCGGACGCGGGCGGCATGCTGGTGGTCCTGCGGGGGCGGGAGGGAATGGCGGTTTTCTCCCGCATCACCGGCCCGGACGGGGAACCCGCCTGGCTGCGGGCGGTCGGGTCCGAGCCGCTCGCGGAGGTGGACGCCGACGCGTATATCGCGCGACAGACGGCGCGCGACCCCGATCTGTGGGTGATTGAGCTGGAAGCGCCGGATCTCGTGCCGCCGTTCGAGGGTCGGATCGTGACCTGACAGGGCGGCCACAGAGTGTTGCGCCAGCGCCACACCCCCTCCGGCGAATGGCGGCGTTCCCGTGTCCGCACTGGCGACAAACCGAGGTTGAAGCTAATTCCCTCTGTGTGGATTCGGGGCCGGCCCGGCCTCAGGCGCCTGCCCCCAAGCGCCGACAACGAACGGAGAGATTTATGAAAATGCGTTCCATGCTGCTCGCCGCGAGCCTCCTGGCCGTTCCCGCTGTGGCGATGGCGCAGCCGGTGAACGGCCTCTATATCGGCGGCGGCCTCGGCATCAACTATCTGCAGAAGCTCAAGGCAACGGCCACGCCCTCCGCCTCCAGCGGCAACTTCAACACTGCGCTCGGCCCGATCGTGGTCGGCTCCGTCGGCTGGGGCTTCGGCAACGGTCTGCGCGCGGAGGTCGAAGCGAATTTCCGCGACAATGGCCTGCATTCCAGCTCGCCGTTCGGTGGCGGCCACATGCGCACCTGGGGCGTGATGGCCAACGCCCTTTATGATTTCGATGTCGGGGCGAGCTGGATCTATCCGTATATCGGCGCCGGCGTGGGCTATGAGGCGGAGACGCTCACCGGCGGACATATCGGCACCGTTGGCGTTGACACCACGACCAAGGGCGGGCTGGGCGTGCAGGGCATCGTCGGCGCGGCTTTCCCGATCAGCGGGGTACCGGGCCTCTCGTTCACCGCCGAGTACCGCTTCATGGACGTGCTCAACAGCCCGACATATGCAGGTACAGCGACCGGCACTTCGATCAAGATCGGCGATGCACTGCATCACTCGGTCCTGATCGGCGTG
>DAHUXX010000203.1 GCA_027306955.1 Acetobacteraceae bacterium
CGTTCCTTAGGTTCCGGCGACGGACATGCGGGAGGAAACGATGCCGGGGCTGATGCGGGACAAGGTCGTGGTGGTGACGGGCGCGGGCGGCGGGATCGGGCGCGCGATCGCGATCGCCATGGCGGAGGCCGGTGCCAGGGTCGTGATCAACGATGTGGGGGCGTCGCTTGCGGGCGAAGGCGCCTCGGCGACGCCGGCGGAGCAGACGAAGCAGCTTATCGAGCAGAAGGGCGGGCAGGCCGCGATCAACACGGATTCCGTCGCGTCGTGGGATTCGGCGAAGCGCATCATCCAGACGGCGATGGATGCGTTCGGGCGGATCGACGCGGTGGTGAACAACGCGGGCATCCTGCGCGACGTGATCTTCCACAAGATGAGTGTGGAAGACTGGTCTTCCGTCATCGACGTGCATCTGAACGGCAGCTTCTACGTGAGCCGGGCGGCGGCGGAGCATTTCCGGGCGCAGCAGTCGGGTGCGTATGTGCACATGACGAGCACCTCGGGCCTGGTGGGGAATTTCGGGCAGGCGAATTATTCCGCGGCGAAGCTCGGGATCGCGGCGCTTTCCAAGTCGATCGCGCTCGACATGGCGCGGTACAACGTGCGCAGCAACTGCATCGCGCCGTTCGCGTGGAGCCGGATGACGAGCTCCATTCCGGCGTCCACGCCGGAGCAGCAGGCGCGGCTCGCGCGCATCCAGCAGATGACGCCGGACAAGAACGCGCCGCTCGCGGTGTTCCTGTGCTCGGACGCGGCGAAGGATTTTTCGGGCAACGTGTTTGCCAGCCGGCACAACGAGATCTTCCTGATGTCGCAGTCCCGCCCGATCCGCTCGGTGCACCGCTCCGAGGGGTGGACGGCGGACCTGGTGGCGGAGCACGCGGCGCCGGCGCTGAAGCCCTCGCTCTATCCGCTCGATCGCAGCCAGGATGCGGTTGTGTGGGACCCGGTGTGAGCCTCGGGGGCTAGCCGAGGACCCAGGGGGCGCCGCTCGCATCCGCGATGGCGCGGACCTGGGCGAGGAGGCCGGTGCCGACGGGAATGCCCTGCTCGCGGCGACGGGCGGCGGTGGCGCGCTCGGGGTCGCCGGGGACCATGACGGGAAGCGCGGGGTCCACGGGTTTCGTTGCGCGCATGGCGTTGGCGAAGCGGGCGACGCCGGCGGCGAACTCGGTGGCGTCGGTGAAGATCGCGGGGTCCAGCGCCAGGAAGAAATGGCCGAGGCCGACATGCTCGCCCCTGGCGTGGCCTTCGTCCGAGGGGTAGCTCATGCCGGCCAGGCCGCCGGCGAGGATGTCCACCATCATCGCGAGGCCGTAGCCCTTGTAGCTGGCACCCTCGCGCGAGCCGCCGAGCGAGGTGAGGAAGCCGCCGCGCTCGGCGACGTCGCGCGGGTCGGTCGAGGGGCGGCCGGCCGCGTCCAGCACCCAGCCTGGGGGTGCCGCGAGATGTTCGTTGACCCTGTTGCGGACGCGGCCGAAGGCGGCGGTGGTGGTTGCCATGTCGAGCAGGAAGGGGCGGCCGGGCTCGGCGGGGGCGCCGAAGCTCCAGGGGTCGGTGCCGAGGCGGGCCGCCGCGCCGCCGGTGGGGGGCACACGCACGCCCGAGGCGGTGGTGGCGACCATGCCGATGAGGCCCTCCTCGACGGCCAGCAGCGTGTAGTAGCCGCAGGCGCCGAAATGCGCGGTGTCGCGGACCACGGCGACGCCGATGCCGGAGGTTTTCGCCAGCGCCGCCGCCTTGCGCATGGCGAAGGCGCCGGGGACGTGGCCGAGGCCGCCGCCGGCGTCGACGAGCGCCGAGACCGGGGTTTCGCGCGCGATGCGCGGCTTGGCGGTGGGGACGATCTGGCCGTTGCGGCGCCAGGCATCGTAGCTCGGGATCATCGAGATGCCGTGGCTGTCGATGCCGTGCAGGTCGGCCCAGGCGAGGATTTCCGCGGTCTCGTCCGCGGCCGGCGGGGCCATGCCCCAGGCGGCGAGGATGCGGCGAAGCTGTTCGCGGTGCTGCGCGTAGGGCGCGGTCGAGACGGTCATGGACGATTCCCCCTGGGGACGAATCCCGGTTGCGTCGCGCGAGGCTTGCGCGGCGGCGCGCGGGCAGCAAGGCTGGGGCATGGACGAGACGCCGAAACCGGTGGAGCCGCGGCCCGCCGCATCGTTGCTGCTGTTGCGCGAGCGCGCCCATGTGCTGATGGGCATGCGCGGCGCGGGGCACCGGTTCATGCCCAACCGGCTGGTGTTTCCGGGGGGCGCGGTGGACGCGGCGGACCGGACGGCGCCGGTGGCGCGGCCGTTGCCGGAGGCGGCGCTGGCGGTGCTGGCGGACGAGGACGCCGGGCTGGCGCACGCGATCGGCGTGGCGGCGGCGCGGGAGTTGGAGGAGGAGACGGGGCTTTCGCTCGGCGTGCCGCCGGATCTTTCGGGGATGACGTATCTGTGCCGGGCGATCACGCCCGCGGGCCAGCCAAGGCGGTTCGACGCGCGGTTCCTGGTGGTGGATGCGGCGGTCGCGACGGGCACGCTCGCGGGGTCCGGGGAACTCGAGGACCTGCGGTGGTATGCGATCGAGGAGGCGCTGGTGCTGGATATCGCGCATGCGACTCGCTCCGTGCTGACGCAGCTGCGGCGGTGGATGGAGGCGCCGGAGCCGTGGGACGTGCCGGTGATGCGCGAGCGGCGGTGGTCATGACGGAAGAGGAACGTTTCGCCGCGATGATGGTGCGCGGTGCCGAGTTGCGCGCGCGGATCGCGGGCGAGATGGGGCCGGCGGTGCTCGCGGTGGTGGATGCGTGCGAGCGGTGCATCCGCGCGGGGGGCAAGCTGATGTTCGCGGGGAACGGGGGATCGGCGGGGGATTCGATGCATCTCGCGACCGAGATGCTGATCCGGCTGCGGGGCCGCGTGGAGCGGGCGTCGTGGCCGGCGCTGGCGCTGACGCTCGACCCCACCGCGGTGACGGCGGCGGGGAACGATTACGGGTTCGAACAGGTTTTCGCGCGGCCGCTTTCGGGGCTGGGGCGCCGGGGGGATGTGTTCTTCGGCATCACGACCTCCGGCCGATCGCCGAATATCCTGGCGGCGCTGCGCCTGGCGCGCGAGATGGGAATCGTCACGGTGGGGCTGCTGGGAGGGTCCGGCGAGCCGGCGCGGGCACTGTGCGACCATGCGCTGGTGGTGCCGGATGCGGAGACGGCGCGGGTCCAGGAGTGCCATATCGCGCTGGGGCACGCGATCATGGAGCTGCTGGAGGACCGGCTGGTCGCCTGAGGTCGGCGATTCAGAAGAAGGTTCGGATCGCGCCCGTTACGTTGTAGGCGTCGTCCACGACCATGACGAGCTGCCACTTGTCGAAGGTCAGGCAGGGATGGGAGACGCCGAAGGAAACGAGGTCGCCATAGGCGAGCGGTGAGTCCGCGGGCACCGCCATGTGCGTGTGCTGGTCGTTCATGACGGTGACGGTGTGGCCCGGGGGGATGGGCGCCGGGGTTTTCATTGCGGATCGGTACCAGGTTTGCGGGACCGGCAGGTCGCCGCTCGCGGTGTCGCGGGCACCCATGGTGAGCAGCACCTTGCCAGGCTCCGGGCGGGACTGGACGTAGGCCCAGACTTCCAATGCCGGGACGAGGCCGCCGCCGGACGCGGCATCCGGCGTGCGCGAGAGGATGTCGGCGAAGGCGCGGCGGTAGCGGGCGGAGTCGTGGGTGAGGTAGCAGCCGCTGCGGGTCAGCACGCGGGTGGGGCGGCTGAGGCCGGCGTGGACGAAGCGGGCGATGACCATGTCGTAGAAGGCGGAACCGCCGGCGGAGAGGATGATTTCGCCGGGGGCGAAGAGGTCTTCGCGCTCGCAGTCGCGGGCGAGGTCGACGAGGAGGTCGAGGAAGGCGCGGACCTGGGTCTCGGTTTCCTCGCGGGTGGGGGCGTTGAGGAGACCCTCGAAGCCCTCGACGCCGCGCAGCGCGAGGAAGGGTTCCGCGGATTTCACGGCGCGTGCGAGGGCGAGGGCGGTTGCGCGGTCGCGCACGCCGGTGCGCCCGCCCGGCGTGCCGCCTTCGAGAAAGACGTTGAGGGGGCGGCCGATATGGGCCTCGCGGGCGGCGGCGGCGAGTTGCGTGATGTTGGCCTGCGAGTCGACGAGGCAATAGAAGTCGAAACCGGGATCGTGCTTCAGTTCGTTGAGGACCCAGGCGATGGCCTGGCGGCCGACGAGCTGGTTGGCGAGGACGATGCGCGGGAAGCCGAAGTCCCGCGCCACCTGGAGTTGTTGCGGGGTCGCAAGGGTGATGGCCCAGGCGCCGTCCTCGACCTGGCGGGCGAAGAGCTGCGGGGCCATCGTCGTCTTGCCGTGCGGCGCGATCGTCGCGTGCGAGCGGGTGAGGAAGCCCTGCATCCAGCGGCTGTTGTGGGCGATGGCGCTGTCCCTGAGCACCGCGACGGGGAAGTTCGTGTCCTCGCGCAGGATGTTCCAGCCCTTCCTGCCGATCTCGGCGAGGCGGAACGGGGCGGTGCCGCCGGGGATG
>DAHUXX010000212.1 GCA_027306955.1 Acetobacteraceae bacterium
GGCCCAGATCGCGAGCGAGGCAATCAGCACCACGGGAACGAGCTGCAGCAGCCGGCGGATGAGATAGCGTGTCATACCCGCTCCTCCTCGCCCGGGACTCCGGCCCCGATTTCGTCTCGCCCGATCTCTTCGCGATTTTCCATCTCGGCGGCGAGCGCGCGCCCGATCGCATCGAGCGAGAGGATGGTGAGCGTGAGCGCCAGGCCGGGCAGCACGGCATAGGTCGGCGCCTCGTAGAGATATTCCTTGCCCGTATCGAGCATCTGCCCCCAGCTTGGCGTCGGCGGCGCGATGCCCACACCAAGGAAGGAGAGCGCCGCCTCCAGCAGGATGGCGACGGAAGAGAGCACGATCACCTGCACCAGGATCGGGCTCCAGGAATTCGGCAGGATTGCGCGACGCATGCTGTAGGCGGCGGAGCCGCCGAACGCCTCGACCGCGAGCACGAAGTCACGCTTGCGTAACGTCAGCACCTGGGCGCGCGTCACCCGCGCGAAGCTCGGGATGCCGGTGATGCCGACGGCGACCAGCGCCGCGACCTGGTTGTGCCCAAGGATCGCGATCAGCGCCATCGCCAGCAGGATGCCGGGCAGCGCCAGCAGCACGTCCACCACGCGCATCAGCGCATCGTCGCGCCAGCCGCCGAAGAAGCCGGAAATCAGCCCCATCGGCACGCCCACCGCGCCGGCGATCGCAACCGCGCCGGCCGCGGTGAGCAGCGAGGTCCGAGCGCCATAGATGACGCGCGCAAGGATATCGCGACCCAGCTCGTCGGTGCCGAACCAGTGCGCCGCAGAGGGACTGCTCAGCACATGCGTGTAGTCCTGCGCGAGCGGGTTGAGCCTCAGCAGCGGCGCGAGAATCGCGAGCAGCGTCAGGATCGTGAGGAACGCCACCCCGAGTGCGGCGCCGCGATGGCGGAGCCAGCGGCGCAGCAGCACGCCGGCGCGGCTTTGGTTCGCGGTCATGGCTGGGCTCCCATGGCGGCGGACAGATCGGCGCTGGCCTCGTCGCGGGCTTGTGGCGGGCCAGCGTGGTGGCAGGCGCAGTGCGTCGGCAGGCCGGGATAGGCGGCAAACGCCGGCGCCTCCTGCGCGCAGCGGCGTGTGGCGCGGAAGCAGCGCGGATGGAACGCGCAGCCCGATGGCGGCGAGACGGGGCTCGGGATTTCGCCTTGCAGCACGATGCGCCTGGTGCGCGACGCGGCATCGGCCTCGAGCTGCGGCACCGCGGAGAGCAGCGCCTGCGTGTAGGGGTGGGTGGGTTGCTCGTAGAGCGTCGCCGTCGGGGCCTCCTCGACGATGCGGCCGAGATACATCACCGCGACGCGGTCGCAGACATGGCGTACCACCGACAGATCATGCGAGATCAGGAGATAGGCGAGGCCGAGTTCGCGCTGGAGGTCGCCCAGCAGGTTGAGGATCTGCGCCTGGATCGAGACATCGAGCGCCGCAACCGGCTCGTCGAGGATCAGCAGGCGCGGTGCCAGCGCGAGCGCGCGGGCAATGCCGATGCGCTGTTTCTGCCCGCCGGAGAATGCATCCGGGCGACGGCCGAGCATGGTGCGCGACAGGCCCACCAGCTCGAACAGCTCGGCGACGCGCCGCACACCGCCCATCTCCTCGAATGCGCCGTGGATACGCATCGGCTCCGCAACGAGTTCCGCGGCCGTGAGCGACGGGTTCAGCGATGCGTAGGGGTCCTGGAACACGTACTGCATGTGCCGGCGCACCTGCCGCCAGGCACGCGGGCCGAGCCCGGCCAGGTCTTGCCCCGCGAAGCGTACGCTGCCGCCGCTCGCCTTGAGCAACCCCATGATGGCGCGCGCGGTGGTGGTCTTGCCGCAGCCGGATTCGCCGACCAGGCCCACCGTCGCGCCCGCGCGCACGGTGAGGCTCACCCCGTCCACGGCACGGATCAGGCCGATACGACGCCGTAACAGACGCGAGCGCAGCGCGAAATGCACGCGCAGCCCCTCCACCGCCAGCAACGACTCACCTTCCTCGCGCGGCGCCGCCCGGGCGGCGGACGCCGTGGTGACAAGTACCGGCGCGGGACCCTTCGTGCGCTCGGGGAAATGGCAGGCGGAGGCATGGCCCGGGCTAACTTCGCGCAGCGGCGGGATTGCGGTGGCGCAAATGCCAGCCGCCGCGATGGCGCAGCGCGGATGGAAGGCACAGCCCCCCGGCAGCGCGGAGGGCACGGGCGGCTTGCCGGGAATGGGATCGAGGCGGCCACCGGCGGCGACGAGGCGCGGCACGCTGCGCAGCAGGGCCGCCGTGTAGGGATGGCGCGGCGCAGCCAGCACCTCGGCAACCGCGCCGGTCTCGACGATGCGGCCGGCATACCTGACGGCGACGCGCGAGGCGACCTCGGCGATGACGCCGAGGTCGTGGGTGATCATGATGATCGCCGCCCCGGTCTCCGCCTGGCGACGTTCCAGCAGGCGCAGCACCTGGGCCTGCACGGTGACGTCGAGCGCGGTGGTGGGTTCGTCGGCGATGATCAGGCGCGGGCGGCCGGCCATCGCCATCGCGATCACCGCGCGCTGGCGCATTCCGCCGGAGAACTGATGGGGGTATTGCGTCGCGCGCTGGGCGGGGTCCGGGATGTCCACCTCGCGCAGCAGATCGACGGCGCGCCGGCGCGCCTCGGCGCGGGTGATCTGTCCGTGCGCGACCGGGCCTTCCGCGACCTGCTGGCCGACCATGAGCAGCGGGTTCAGCGTCGTCGCGGGATCCTGGAAGATGACGCCGACGTCGCGCCCGCGCATCTGGCGCAACGTCTCGGAAGCGGCGCCGATGACCTCGACGCCGTTGAGCCGGACGGAGCCGCGCACCCGCGCGTTCGCCGGCAGCAGCCCCGCGATCGCCAGCGCGGTGACGGTCTTGCCGCAGCCGGATTCGCCGACCAGCCCGAGCACCTCGTTCGTATGCACATCGAAATCAACGCCCTGGACCGCCGGCAGGGCGGAGGCGCCGGCGGCGAAGGCGATCTCGAGGCCGCGAACGGACAGGACCGGGTCCCCACCGGCCCTGTCCGCCGCGCCCCCGCAGGCTGGCGTCAATTGCGGAAGCCGAGCGTCCGCGCGACCAGCATGTCGTCGATATCCACCGTGAAGCCGCCGACGTTCTTGTTGGCCACGATCAGGCCGACATTGTAGGTGTTGGTCGGGATGCCGAACGCCGTCGTCACCAGCACGTGGTTGAGGTTGGCGTAAGCCGCCTTGATCGCGCTTTCCGGCCCGAGCGTCGTGTTGATCCGGTTGATCGCCGCGAAATAGGCGGGGAACGGATTGGGCGAGCCGAGGATTACGTTGTTGACGGTGCGGTAGATGCTGTTGGTGTCGAGCCGGCTCGGGAATTTCTGCACATTGCCGACGCCGCCGAACACGGCATCGAACTTGCCGCCCAGAAGGTTATCGACGAACTGGGAGCCCTGCTGGAGGTCGAGCTGGATCTTGATCCCGACCTGGGCAAGCGTGCTCTGCACGATCTGGCTGATCGCGACCGAGGGCTGGTCGCTGCCGTCGACCAGGAGCTTCCAGTCGCTCATCTGCGCTGGCGTCAGCCCGGATTCCTTCAGGAGCGCCTCGGCCTTGGCCAGGTTGAAGGCGTATTT
>DAHUXX010000218.1 GCA_027306955.1 Acetobacteraceae bacterium
CCGCGCCCGGCCAGGGCCGAACGCGGTGCCGCGGGCGGGCGGCGCAGATGGATGGGATGGGGGTTTTCACCGCGTGACAGCGCAAGGCTCGCGACCGGATGGCGCAGCCAGGCGGCGAGCGGCAGCGGCCCGCGCAGGATATGGACCGCTGCCGCAACGATGACGGCAACCACCGCCCCCCCGACCAGGAGGGCGGCAAGCCGGCGGGTTGTGCCGGCCCCTGTCAGGCGGGGACGGTGGATCAATTCGCGCGGACGGTTCCGGTCGAGGGGTCGAGCAGCATTGGCGGATTGTGACCGCCGTGCTGGAAGTCGAACATGCCCATGATCGAGCCCGTGGTGGCGTCGAAGGAACCGCCGCCGAGGCGCTTGCCGGCGAGCCAGTTATCCTCGATGAAACGCACCACCGACGCCTGGCTGATGCGGACATCGGCGACGAAATTCGGCCTCGCCCAGGGCGAGATCACGAGGAACGGGATCCGCGTGCCGGGGCCGCAGCGGCCGTTGACCGGCTTGCCGTGGACGCCGTCCATCGGCGTGCCGGCGCCGCATTTGCCAGGTCCGTCGAGCTGATCCGCCTGCGCGTTGAAAGAGGCGTTGGTGGGCTTGGCGAAAGCGTGGTCGTACCAGCCGTCCGAATCGTCCCAGGTGATGATGACGGCGGTGTTTTTCCACGCCGGCTGCCGTTCCAGGAAGTTGATCAGCGCGACTGCGCCGTGCTGCTCGTCGAGCGGATCCGAGTAGCCGGCGTGGCCGTCCTGGTAAGCGGGCATCTTGATGTAGGACACGGCGGGGAAGTTGCCGGCCTTCACCGCGGCGTAGAAGTCCTTGAGGCCGTATTCGTGGTTGGCGGGATCCGGCTTGCCGTTGTGGTCGAACGTGTAGCCGATCGCAGCGGGCGAGGCCGGGCGCGCATGCGTCGGGTTCGCGGTCGAGGCGTAGTACTGGAACCAGTTATGATGCGGGATGTAGTCCGTGATCGCGGCGTGGATCACGGAGGAGTGGGTGGTGCGCTTGCAGCCGGTGGTGCCGTTCCGGTTCTTCGCACCCAGGTCGAAGCCGCCCATGAAGCCGCCCCAGGTGACGCCGGCCGCGTTCAGCAGGTCGCCGATGTTACGCCCCTGCATCATCACCTGATTGGCCGGCGAGGAGCAGACATCGTAGGCGGGATCGACGTCGCTGATCAGCGCGAGGTCGCCGGCCCCGTCCTTGATGTAGTAGGAGGGGTGCTTCAGCGTGTACGGCTGTTTCGTCGTATGGACGAGGGTCACGCCGTCGGTCTGGCCGGAGACGACCTCGAGCGCGCCGGGGGTCGAGGGGCCGTAGGTGTCGCTCCAGGCATTGTCGCTCATCGCGAAATGCTGGGCGTAGTTCCAGAGCGCGGTCGCGGTATTCCCGTCGTAGTAGCCCATCACCTGGCCCTTGGTGGAAAAGGCGCCGGGCGCGCCGCCGCGGGTGTTGCCCGTGTATTTGGGGAACAGGTCCATCCGGCCGTGGTCGTAGGCGAGTTGCTCGGGCGTGTAGGCATGGTCCTGGTCGGCGGTCGCGGCCTGCGAGCGGTCGAGACGGAACGGATTCACGGCGCCGCGGCCGTTCGCCTTGTTGAGGAAATTCGGATTCCGGCTCAGCAGGTGGTCCTGCATGAGACCGTTCACGCCTGGCGTGCCGGGCAGTGCCACGAAGGCGGGCTCGCCCTTTGGGTTCGCGGCCTTGGGGTAGGTCGCGAAATAGTGATCGAACGAAACATTCTCGTTGTAGATCACCACCAGATGCTCGATCGGGGTCGCGGTCGGGGTGCTCGCGGTCGCGGGGGCCGCGGGGGCCGTAGCGCCCGCGGGATGCGCGGCGAGCGCCGGAAAGGGAAAGGCGAGCAGGCAGGCGGCAAGGCAGGTGGGGGCGGTCGCCAACAGGACCTGGCGGGGTGTCATGCGGGATTCTCCTCGAGGGTCGTGTGCTCTGACGGGTAGCGAGGGGCGTTTACGACGGCAGACGCGGTGCGGGCGTGACGATATCATGACGCGCGCGGCCACACCGGTTTGCTGTGGCGCGCGCGGGCGCGTATTATTTTAGGGTTCAAATATCGCCTTCAGCCGGCCGGGGAGGGAACGCATGGACCGGACCTTCGACGATTTCGCGGCGCGGAACCTGCCGCCGCGCGAGCAATGGCCGGACCTGATCTTCACGCTGCCGGAGCTTGCCTTGCCGCCGCGCATCAACTGGGTGGGGCGGCTGTTCGACGCGCAGATCGCCGCCGGGCGGGGCGATGCGCCCTGCGTGATCGGCGCGCGCGAGAGCTACACCTACCGGGAGTTCCTCGAGCGCGTGGACCGCATCGCGTGGGCGTTGGTGGAGCGGCTGGGGATGGCGCGCGGCGGGCGGGTGCTGATCCGCGGCTTCAACTCGCCGACGACGCTCGCGGCGACGCTCGCGGTGATGAAGGCGGGCGGGATCGCGGTGCCGACGATGGCGATGCTGCGCGCGCGCGAACTCGCCTACCCGGTCGCCAAGGCGGAGATTCCGCTCGCCTTGTGCGATGCGGCGTTGGCGGAGGAGTTGCGCGGGGCACAGGCGATGTCGCCGGTGCTGGCGCGCATCGTGACGTGGGGCGATGGCGCGCCCGACGGGCTGGAGGCGATGATGGCGGCGGCGCCCGCGCGCTATCCCGCCGCCGACACCGCGGCCGACGAGGTCTGCTACATCGGCTTCACCTCCGGCACCACGGGCGTGCCGAAGGGGGCGATGCATCTGCACCGCGACCTGATCGCGAGCTGCGAGAGCTATGCGCGGCACGTGCTGCGGCCGCGCGCCACCGACCGGTTCATCGGCTCGGCGCCGCTCGCCTTCACGTTCGGGTTCGGCGGGCACATCCTGTTTCCGCTGTGGGCCGGGGCGTCCACGGTGATGATCGAGCGCGCGGGGCCGGACGAGCTGTTGCAGGCGATCCCGCAATACGGGGCGACGGCGCTGTTCACGGCACCGACCGCGTATCGCGCGATGCTGGCGAAGCTGCCTCCGGGCGGGCTGCCGGGGCTTCGCGTCTGCGTCTCCGCGGGGGAAACGCTGCCGGCGCCGACGTTCGAAGCGTGGAAGAAGGCGACGGGGATCAGCATCCTCGACGGGCTGGGCTCGACCGAGATGTTCCACATTTTCGTGGGCAGCCCGGAGGAGGAGATGCGCGCCGGCGCCACCGGGCGCGTGGTGCCTGGCTACGAGGCGAAGATCGTGGACGCGGATGGCGAGGGAGTGCCGGATGGCATGCCGGGGCGGCTCGCGGTGCGGGGGCCAACGGGGTGCAAGTACCTCGCCGACCCGAGGCAGAGTGTGTATGTACAGCGCGGCTGGAACATCACCGGCGATACCTATATCCGCGACGCGGAGGGGTATTT
>DAHUXX010000227.1 GCA_027306955.1 Acetobacteraceae bacterium
TGTGCAGCTTCGCCAGCGCACGGCGCCACTTGGTCTCGTGGTGGTCGTCGAACAGCAGCGCCGCGTCGGCCGGCACCGTGAGCCAGGCGTTCTTGCGCATCTCCTCGTCGAGCTGGCCGGGCGACCAGCCGGCATAGCCGAGCGCGAGCAGGCTCTCGCGCGGCCCGCCGCCCTCGGCGATCGCCTTGAGGATGTCGTGGCTCGCGGTCAGCGCCAGCGCGTCGTCCACCCGCAGGCTGCCCTCGCCGGTCCAGTCCGTGGTGTGCAGCACGAAGCCACGCGCGTTCTCGACCGGGCCGCCATGGCACAGCCGGATGGAGCGCGCCGGCGGCACCGGCTTGATGTCGAGCTGCTTCAGCAGGTCCTCGAAGCTGGGCGCCGCGAGCGGGCGGTTCAGCACCAGCCCCATCGCCCCCTCCGGCGTGTGGGCGCAGAGGAATACCACGCTCTGGGTGAAGCGCGGGTCCTCCATGCCGGGCATGGCGATGAGCAGCTGGCCGGTGAGGTTGTCGCCGCCCTCCCCGGGGCCCTGCCCGTCCTCCTCCCGCTTGCGCCTGCGCCCGGTGTCCTCGCTCATGGTCGGGCTATGTTGCGCCGCCCCACTCCGCGCGCAAGTCCGGCGCTCCCAATCGTGACAGGTGGGGCGCGGCAAGGTAGGAAGCGTCGGCCGCCCGGGGGGATGGACGCCGTGGCGGCAGGGTTCGCGAAAATCAACGGTCGAACGGAGAGGCGAGGATGATCAAGGTCGGGGACAAGCTGCCGTCGATGAAACTGTCGATGGCGACACCGGAGGGGCCCAAGGAGGTTTCGACCGACGACGTGTTCAAGGGGAAGGTGGTGATGTTCGCCGTTCCCGGCGCCTTCACCCCGACCTGCAGCGCCAAGCACCTGCCGGGCTTCCTGCAGAGCTACGACGCGATCAAGGCCAAGGGCGTGGACAGCGTCGTCTGCATGGCGGTGAACGACGCCTTCGTCATGGGCGCCTGGGCCAAGGACCAGGGCGTGGATGGCCGCATCGTGATGCTGGCCGACGGCGCCGGCGCCTTCACCAAGGCGCTGGGGCTGGAGCTCGACCTGGTCGCCCGCGGCCTCGGCGTGCGCAGCCAGCGCTTCGCCCTCGTCGCCGAGAACGGGGTGGTCAGGCACCTCGCCGTCGAGGCGCCGGGCGGCTTCGACGTGAGCCGCGCCGAGGCGGTGCTCGCCACGCTATAGTTCCAGGGGTCCCAGCTCGATCGGTCGGGGCGTGACCACGTAGAGCAGCTCCTTGTTGCGCACGTGGGAGACGCGCCCGACCTTCTCGCCGGCCGGGTTGTAGATGCCGATCCTGGCGCCGACATAGCGCGCGTGGTCCAGTTCGATCACGCGTAGCTGCCCACGCGAGGCAAGCATCGTCTCGATCGCCTCGCGAGCGAGGTAGCCCTCGTTGTTGAACGACACGACGAGCGAGGGTGAGCGCAGCGCTGCGATGGTGCGCGCGAGCGCCGGGCCGATGGCGCCGCGGGCGTTGAACGCGCTCTTGCGGCTCTTCACGTCCACCCGCTTGCAGGCGACGCCATAGACCGCCGGCTTGTCCCAGCGGATCAGCGTCTCCCAGACATGGTAGTTCGCGAGATAGGCGTGCTGGTTGTAGGGCGGGTCGAGATAGGCGACATCCGCCTCGATCGTGCCCGCCACCTCCTGCGCATCCCCCATCAGCGCCTGGCAGGCGCCGGCAGCCGGGCGCGGCAGCAGTGCCGGCATGCGCAGCTCCAGGTCGTTGTAGGCGCGCGGCGCCCAGCGCTTCATGTAGGCCATCTGCAGCCCGGCGGTGCTGTCCACCCGGTCCGCGGCCTCCATCAGGGCGACGAGCAGAATCGCCTCCAGCTCCGGCTCGGCAGCCATCGTGGCGATCGCCTCGCGGATCGCGTCCACCCGCTCGCCGTTCTTCGGCTGGAAGAAGCGCGAACGCACGCAGAACGTTTCGGTGAAGTAACCGGCGCGGCCCGGCAGGCGCCCGAGATCGGCCAGGATCGCGGGCACGCGCGCCTCCCAGCGCTCGCGGTCCGCCTGCACGTAGCAGGTCGCCAGCGCCGCCGCGTAGGCGTTGTGGTCGTTGGCGATGACGCGGTAGCCCGCCGCCTTCAGCGTGTGGCCCACGCGCGCGGTGCCGGAGAACAGGTCGGCGACGGTCGCACCTTCCGGTGCGATCTCCCCGATCGCCGCCATGATGTGGCGCAGCAGCGCCCGCTTGGAGCCAATATACTTGATCAACGATCCGAAGCCGCCTCGCGGGCGGCGGTCGCGAGCTGGTCGGCGCGCTCGTTCATCTCGTGGCCGGAATGGCCGCGCACCCATTTCCACTCGATCTCGTGCTTCTCCGCCGCCGCGAGCAGGCGCTGCCAGAGGTCCATGTTGGCGACCGGGTCGCCCGCGGCGTTGCGCCAGCGCCGCCGCACCCAGCCGTGCCGCCAGCGTGTGATGCCGAGGCGCACATATTCGCTGTCAGTGTGGAGCACCACGCGGCACGGCCGCTTCAGCGCTTCGAGCGCCGTCGCGGCGGCGGTGAGTTCCATGCGGTTGTTGGTGGTGGCGGGCTCGGCGCCGGAAAGCTCGCGCTCATGCTTGCCGCGCCGCAGGATCGCCGCCCACCCGCCGGGACCCGGGTTCGGCTTGCAGCCGCCATCGGTCCATATCTCGACCGCCTCAGAATCCATACGCCGCCTCGCCCGTCGCCGCCTGGTGGAAGCGCAGCCGGCGCAGATATTCGAGCGGGTCCTTGCGCGTCACCAGCGCGCCGGCCGGCGTGTTGATCCAGTCGTAGAGCCGCGTCGCCGCGAACCGCAGCGCGGCACCCGCGGCCAGCACCGGAAGCGCGGCCCGTTCCTCGCGCGTGAGCGGCCGCGCCGCGTCGTAGGCGTGGATCAGCGCGCGCGATTTCGTGACGTTGTAGGAACTGTCGCTTTCAAAACACCAGGCATTGAGGCACACCGCGAGGTCGTAGGCATAGAAATCCGTCGCCGCGAAATAGAAGTCGATCAGCCCGGAAACCCGGCCCTCGAGAAAGAACACGTTGTCCGGAAACAGGTCGGCGTGGATATGCCCGCTCGGCAGGCGCCGCGGCCATCCGGCCAGGATCGGCTTCAGGCCGTCGCGCAGCTCCGCCGCGACCGGCGCCATCTCCCGCCCTGCCTCGCCGGTGGTGTCGCAACGCTCCAGCAACGGTCCCCAGGCACCGGGCCCGAGCCCATTGGCGCGGGTGGGCGCATAGCCCTCGCCCGCGCGGTGCAGCGCCGCGAGCGCTGCCCCGAGCGGCGCGCAATGCTCCGGGCGCACCCGTCGCGGCCAGATGCCGGGCAGGAAGGTGGTAATCGCCGCGGCCTTCCCCGCGAGCCGGCGCAGCGCCGACCCGTCGCGCCCGGCGACCGGGCGCGGGCAGGCGATGCCGCGCGCCGCGAGATGCTGCATGAGGCCGAGGAACCACGGCAGGTCGGCGGGATCGACGCGCTTCTCATAGAGCGTGAGGATGAAGTCGCCCTGCGTGGTGCGCAGCGAGAAATTGCTGTTCTCCACGCCCTCCGCGATGCCGCGGAACGCGACGAGCTCGCCGATCGCGTAGTCGCCGAGGAACGAAGCCAGCGCCTCGTCCGAGACCTCCGTGTAGACCGCCATCAGGCCGCCGAGAGCGCGGCCGGGAGTTTGAACGTCACGTCCTCGGTGGTGACGCGCCGCTCCTCGACCGCGAGCGCGTAGCGTTCCCCGAGCCGCGCCAGTAGGCCCTGCACCAGCGATTCCGGCGCGGACGCCCCGGCGGTGATGCCGACGACGGTCTCGCCCTGCAGCATGCTCCAGTCGAACGCTTCGGGTCCCTCCAGCAGCAGCGCGTGGGCGCCGGCCCGGCCCGCCACCTCGCACAGCCGCACCGTGTTGGAGGAGTTGGCGCTGCCCAGCACCAGCACCAGCCCCGCCTCCGCCGCCACGGCACGCACCGCGGCCTGGCGGTTGGTGGTGGCGTAGCAGATGTCCTCCTTCGCCGGCCCCGCGATCGCGGGGAAGCGCCGGCGCAGCACGGCAACGATCCCGGCGGCGTCCTCCACCGAGAGCGTGGTCTGCGTCACGAAGGCGAGCGGCCCGGGCGGCGGCGCCACGGTCCGGGCGTCGGCCACGGACTGCACCAGCGTCATCGCGCCCGGTTGCACCTGGCCCATCGTGCCCTCCACCTCCGGGTGGCCGGCATGGCCGATCATCAGGATGTGCCGGCCCGCCGCGGCGTGGCGCTCCGCCTCGCGATGCACCTTGGAGACCAGCGGGCAGGTGGCGTCGAAGGCAACGAGCCCCCTCGCGGCGGCGGCCAGCGGCACGGATTTCGCGACCCCGTGCGCGGAGAACACGACGCGGGCGCCGACCGGCACCGCGTCCAGCTCCTCGACAAACACGGCGCCTTGCGCGGCCAGCGCGCCGACGACGACGCGGTTGTGCACGATCTCGTGGCGCACATAGACCGGCGCGCCATGACATTTCAGCGCCTCCTCCACGACCCGCACGGCGCGGTCCACCCCGGCGCAGAAGCCGCGCGGCGCCGCCAGCAGCACGCGCAGCCGCGGCAACGCTGGGGCGGGGCGGGAGTTTCGGGCACGGGCGCTATCGGCTGGCATCGGGCGTGGCGGCTCCGGCGTGGTCGCGCCCGGTTGATCGCAGGCTTGGACGCGAACGGGGCGGCGTGACGGCAACGGCATCATGAAGGCGTGTCGGACGAAGACGTGTCGGACGAAGACGGGGCAGACATAGAGGCCCTTCCCCTGGCCGGCAATGCACGGCATGGAGACGTAACAGCTGACGGCGATCACGGCGGAGGGCTCATGGCGCGGCACGGCGACGACAAGGGGATGGCATGCATGGCACGGCGACAGGCGGGGCGGTGGCTCGCCGGCGCGCTCGCGGCCCTCGCACTCGCCGGCTGCACGCCGACCGGGTTTCCCCCCGCCTGCCCACAGCTCTCGCTGATCAAGAACGCCTCCACCCTGGTGCAGGTCGCGGGCAAGGCGAACCAGCGCGACATCCGCGACCTGGTGCTGGCGGCGCGCATCGAGGCGGTGCCGGCGAGCTGCAACTTCGCCGCCGCGCGGACGGTGGGGGCGCAGCTGCGGGTGCAGTTCACCGTGGAACGCGGCCCGGCGGCGACCAGCCCTGATGTGCAGCTGCACTATTTCGTAGCCGCGACGCACGGCAACACCATCCTCGACGAGAAGGACTTCGTCGTGAAGGGCGTCTTCCCCTCGAACGCCGACCAGATGACGCTGGTCGGCGAGCCCATCAATTTCCGCTTTCCGGTGGGCGCCGACCAGTCCGCCGCCGGCTACCAGATCTACGTCGGCTTCCGCCTGACCAAGGCGCAGCTCGATTACAACCGCGCCCACGGCATCTAGCGGCCGGGCTCAGGCCAGCACCGGCCCGAGGAAGCGCCCCCAGGCATAGGCGTTGCTGGCCGCCCCCTCCTCCATGGCGGTCGCCAGCACGGCGCGATGACGGCCCTGCGCCGGCGGGAAGCCGAGCACCAGCCGGGTACTGCCACCGGCGGCGAGCGCGCGCGTCTCGGTCGCGACAATGTCCCCCGCCTCGGTCTCCAGGCTCGCCGTGAAGCGGATCTTCCCGCCGCCCGGTCCGGCATGGGCAAGCCCCGTCTCCAGCCGCGTTTGGCCGGCGAGCGTGCGCGCGAAGAGTGCCCGCGCCGTGCTCCCAGGCGCCGGCGCATGCAGCTGGAACCCGCCCTCGCCGGTAAGGAAGAACCCCCACGGCTCGCGCAGCACCCCCTCCAGCCGCAGCGGCGCCACCCCCGGCTCCTCCTGGATCAGCGCGAGGCGGCGCGGGCGTGGCACCGGCAGGTGGCGCGGCGCCAGGCGCTCGGCGATATCGATCGGGGCGTAGCGCTCGACGCCGTGGGTTGTGACCTTGAACGCACCCTGCCCGAACGGGGCGTCCTCAAGCAGCGCGGGGTCGAGCACCGCCGGCTGCTCACCGAACGGCTCCGCGTGGCGGACGATGGCGAGCGCGTCGAGCCCGCCGATCCAGGAAGGCCCGGGGGCGGCAAGCAGCGTCTCGGCGGCAGCCGGGAAATCCGCGACGACAAGGTCGGCCGCCGCCCAGCCCAGCAGGCCGAGCAGCGAGGGGACGGTATGGGCGCGCAGTCGCCGCGCCTCGAGCGGTAGCCGGTCGGTGAACCGCGCCGACCAGCCGGCGCCGTCCTCGCGCATCGGCCCGATACGCGAGGACGAATGCCACACCGCGGCCTGCACCGCGCGGATGCGTGCATAGGGTGCGGTGTTCTGCAGCAGCAGGCGCACCAGCGGCGCCAGCGGCTCCACCGCCGCAAGTTCGGCCTCGGGAAAGCGGCGGGCCAGCGCCACGGTGAGGTAGCCGCCGCCGGCGCCGAGCACCAGGATCCGGCGCGGCTCGGAGCGCAGCGGGAAGGACGCGAACCCGTCGCGGACGCAGCGCGCGATGGCGGCCACATCGGGGGTGGCGCAGCGGAACGCCAGCGGATGGCCGAGCTCCGGCAGTAGCGCATGGCCGAGCCCGGTACCCGAGGCCCCGAAACGCGCCAGTGCCGCGAAATAGGCCGCGCGCAGCGCCGCGTCGGCGGGCGAGACGATCAGCTTCCCCGCCGCCTCGTGCAGGGTCAGCATCTCGGCCTGCAACGTGCCCGGCGCTGGAAGTGGGGGTGCTGGAAGTGGGGGCGCGGCGGCCGGCAGTGGGCCGGGCTCGGGGGATGCGGTGGAGGGGGGCGCGAGCATGGCGCGAGGATGGCCCAGCGCCGCGCCGGACTCCAGAGCCGCCGCGCAAGGCCCGTCGAGGAGCCGGATAACCAGCTTCAGGGCGTTCTGCGATCACATAATTCGTCGCGGCGGGTTTATCGCAGAATCATACCGTTACGGCTTCCACTTGGGAGATTCGTCATCCCATCAAAACATTTTTGATCGAAAGATGTAACGATGCCCTTTCGTTTTCGGGATGAAATCTGATACATTGCTCGAAACTGATCCCTCGGAACCGATCCCAAAAGGAGACGCTGATGGCCACTGCCGTTCTGCCCGACAAACTGCCGGGCGTGCTCCGCGACGCGATCCTGGGTATGGTGCGTCGCGAGGGTCCTGATCTTTCGGCTCGCCAGCTGGTGGTCTTCCTGATCTGCTATCTCGAGGACGGGCCGCACACGGTACGCGGTCTCGCGGCGCGGCTCGATGTCTCGAAACCCGCGATCACGCGCTCGCTCGACCGCCTTACCGATCTCGGCTTCGCCAAGCGCGCCGCCGACCCCGCGGATCGCCGCAGCGTGCTGGTCACGCGCACCCGCAAGGGCGAGGCGCTGCTCGCGGAACTCAAGCGCCTGCTCACCGCGGCCGCTGCGGCGAGCAACAAGCCCGCCAAGAAGCCGCGCGGGAAGTAAGGAGGCTTTCGGATCAGGCGAGGCTTTCGGGAGGGCTCCGGCCCTCCCGAACCTCGTCTCAGAGAAGTGTCTCGATCTCCGCGACGGAAGCCGCATCGAGCACCCAGCCGCCGGCGGCGACATTCTGGTGGATCTGCTCCGGCCTCGTCGCTCCGGCAATCACGCTCGCGACCGGCGCCTTGGCGAGCAGCCAGGCAAACGCGAGGTCGAGCAGCGTGCGGCCATGCGCCTCGGCATACTCGGCAAGCTTCTCCGCGTGCCGCCAGTTCGTTTCGGTAAGGTAGCGGTCGGCCAGGCGTTGCGTCTTGGTCAGCCTGGCCCCTTCCGGCATCGGCGCGTTGCGGCGGTACTTGCCGGTGAGCAGGCCCGAGGCGAGCGGGAAATAGGGCAGCAGCCCGAGCCCCTGCGCGCGCATCATCGGCATCAGCTCCGCCTCTGCCTTGCGCACCAGCAGCGAATACTCGTCCTGGCAGGAGACGAACGACGTGAGCCCCATCTGCCGCGCGATCGCGTTCGCCTCCACCACCTGCCAGGCCGGCATGTTGGAGACGCCGACATAGCGGACCTTGCCGGCGCGCACGAGGTCGTCGAGCGTGCGCAGCGTCTCGGCGATCGGCGTGCGCGGGTCGGGCGTGTGCAGCTGGTAGAGGTCGATCCAATCGGTCTTGAGGCGGGCGAGGCTGTCCTCCACCGCGCGCATGATCCACGCCCGCGAGCCACCCTGGTGCTCGCCGTCGTCTTTCATCGGCAGGCCGAATTTGGTCGCGAGGACGATACGCTTGCGCATCGAGGCGTCGATCACCTGCCCCATCGCGGTCTCCGAGCCGCCACGCTCGCCGTAGACATCCGCGGTGTCGAACAGCGTGATGCCGGCATCGACCGCCGCGTGAGCCACCGCGCGCGTCGCGGCAAGATCGATGCGGGCGCCGAAATTGTTGCAGCCGAGCCCGATCGCCGAGACACGCAGGCCGCTCGCACCGAGATTGCGCATTTCCATGCCGAGTTCTCCCAGGAAAGCGGCGATCCTGCGCGCGAGGCACCGCCGCCTCAACCCCCGCCGGCCGCAGGCCAGCCGTTCGGTGTCCCCCTTCAGCGCCCCCCTTCAGCGCGAGGCGATTTCCTGGCGCAGCTTGCGCCGTATCGCGTCGGCGAAGCTCGCCACCCCGTCCGCCTCGAGCGCGAAACTGCCCCGTCCGCCGATCACCTGGTCGCTGACGTACTTGGTGAGCCCGCCGGGGACCTGATACGCGCCATAGAGATAGCCTTGCGGCCATTTGTTGATGAGGGCGAGCGCGTTGATCACCACGCCCGCCCGCGCCGCCGCGGCGCGTGCGAGGGCGATGCGCGGGCCGGAATTGTTGACGCCGTCGCCGCAGACATCGATCACCCGGCGCTGCGCCTGGAACGGTGCCTGGCGCAGCAGCGCGAGGGCCGCGACGATGCCGTCGCTGATCGAGGTGCGTCCGGCGAAGCTGCGCGGCGCCGCCGCGATCGCGGCCCCGAAGGCGCGCGCGTCGTGCCCGCTGGCGAGCACGCGCCAGCCGACCACGACGCGCTGCTGCTCGGCGCCGGCGAACTCCATGTAGGCGACCGCGATGCGCCCGCGCACGCCCGAGCGGATCGCCGCGATCACGCCGGGATCGGTGAAGGCCGCGCGGTAGCCCCGCTTCTCCAGGTGGAACTCGCCGTCGTTGATCGAGCCCGAGACGTCGCTGAGCAGCACCAGCGCCACGTCCACCTTCTCCGCCGGCAAGCCGGCAACAGACGGGTTCTGCGCCGCGGCGGGCACCGCGGCGGCGAGGCCGGCCAGCAGCAGGACGAGCCATCGCACAGGCGAAGCTTGCCTCGGGGGCGCGGGCAAGGCGAGAAGATTCCGCGCAGGGAGCCTGGTCGCTGACGGCGGAGGTCTGATGCATGCCCGAATCAGGAACGCTTGACTCCGGAGGGGGCTTCGGGAATCGATGAGAACATAAAGTGAACATCGATGCCGGACCCCAACCCCAACCCCACCACCGCCACGCTCGCCAGGCTGCGCGCCGCGCTGCCGCCGCTGGCCCGCCACGGGCGCCTGCCGCTTGGC
>DAHUXX010000232.1 GCA_027306955.1 Acetobacteraceae bacterium
TCGCGCCCCAGATCAGGCCGAGCGTCGCCGTGCCCACCACGGCGAGCAGCAACCCGACGACGAGGAGGCGCGTCGGCGGGCCCTGGGGCGGGGTTTCGTCGATGTTCAGGCGTATCCCTCCATGTCAGGGCGCGAAGGCGAAAACTCGTTCCTCCCCTCGTGGCCGGTCAAGCATGAAACCGCCGTAAGCCCCGGCCGGGTAAGCGCGACGTAAGCGCCCGCCTGCAGAAGGCCGGCGCTGCAACTTCGGGAGCTCATGATGACGTTTCGTACCGTAAACTTTCTCGCCGTCCCCGCGCTCGCCCTCGGCGTCGCCCTCGCCGCGGCGCCGTTCGCCCATGCCGAGCAATCCTGCAAGGTCACCGGCAAGCTGATGACGCCCGCTGCGATCACGACCATGCTGGTCTCCAAGGGCTACACGCATGTCCACGGGCTCACCCAGCACAACGGCTGCTACGAGGCCAAGGGCATCGACGCCCACGGCAACCGTTTCCAACTCGAACTGAACGGCGCGACCGGCGCCATCCAGCCCGGCCACTAGGCTTCCCTTGCCCACCCCGCAACCGCGGGAGGAGCGGACGATACCGGTCTGGGACCGGTTCGTCCGCGTCTTCCACTGGACCACGGTCACGCTGTTCGCGATCGTGTTCCTCACCGCCCACATCCAATGGATCCACCAGCCGCTCGCCTACGTGATCCTGGTCCTCGCGCTGGCCCGCATCGTCTGGGGCTTCATAGGCTCGCGCCACGCCCGCTTCCGCGATTTCGTCCGCCATCCGCGCACCGTCCGCGCCTATCTCGGGGATCTGCGCCACGGCCGCGCGCGCCGCTATCTCGGCCACAACCCTGCGGGCGGTGCCATGGTCGTCGCCATCCTGGTCATGCTCCTGGTCGTGATCGGCAGCGGCTGGCTGTCGGAGACGAACCGCTTCTACGGCGTGCCCTGGGTGGACCACCTGCACCACATCTCGGCGCATCTCCTGCTGCTGATGATCTTCGTCCACGTCGCGGGCGTGATCGTATCCAGCGTGCTGCACCGGGAAAACCTGGTCCGCGCCATGATCACCGGCCGCAAGCCGGTGGAATCCGCCGGGCATCGCGCCTCCGCCGGGCCGGGCGTCGGCGCGCGCAGCACCGCCACGTAGCGCCGCGTCGCCTGCGCCTTCGCGAGCCCCGCGCCGGCACCACCCGGCGCGGGGTCTTCGTTTCCCGCGCGCGCGGGGTTTGCGCCGCGGCGCGATCACGACACTCGGTTGGGCCTCGCGCCATACGCAGCCCTGCGGCGGATCCCCCGCGCGGCGGGTAAGTGCGACGTAAGCGCGGGCGCGCAGAACGCCAACGTAACAATACCAGGAGCCGCGACGATGAGGTTACGTACCCTCAACTTCCTCGCAGTCCCCGCGCTCGCCCTCGCCGCCGCCTTCGCCGCGGCGCCCTTCGCCCATGCCGAGGATGCCTGCCGCATGGGCAACGCCCTCACCCTGCGCCCGACGGCCATGGCCACGGCCACGGCCACGGCGCCGGCCCCGGCCACCGCGCTGGCCGCGGCGGGCGCCCCCGGCATGGTCCAGATCCCCGGCCTGCGCCCGCGCGGCGGCTGCGCGGGCGGCCACGAGTTCGAGGGTCGCGAGCATCGCTTCGGCCACGCCGGCGAAGACGGCACCGGTGCCTTCCGCCGTGACGACTGACCGCCCCGCAACGCTGGCGCGAGTGGCGCCAGCGCAAGGCGCGCGGACCGTCCCGGTCTGGGACCGCTTCGTCCGCGTGTTCCACTGGACCACGGTGGGGCTGTTCGCGATCGTCTTCGTGACCGACCGCGTGCAATGGATCCACCAGCCACTCGCCTACGTCATCCTGGTGCTGGTGCTCGCCCGGATCGTCTGGGGCTTCGTGGGCTCGCGCCACGCCCGCTTCGCCGATTTCGTCCACCGCCCGCGCACCGTCCGCGCCTATCTCGAGGACCTGCGCCATGGCCGTGCCCGCCGCTACCTCGGCCACAACCCCGCGGGCGGTGCGATGGTTGTCGCCATCCTCTTCATGCTCGTCTTCGTGACCGCGAGCGGCTGGCTCTGCGTGACGCCCGAGTTCCTCCACGTGGAATGGATGCACCACGTCCACCACATCTCGGCGCACCTGCTGCTGCTGATGATCTTCGCCCACGTCGCCGGCGTCCTGTGGTCGAGCGTGCTGCACCGGGAGAACCTGGTGCGCGCCATGATCACCGGCCGCAAATCAGCGCAGCTCGAGGCTGAAGGCGGCACCACCGCCGGGCCTGGCGTCGGCGCGCGCGGTCCCGCCGTGTAAGGCGGCGATCTCGGCGACGATCGCGAGCCCCAGCCCGGCGCCGCCGCTGCCCGAACCCCCCGGCGTGCGCGCCCGCGCGCTGCCGCGGCGGAACCGCGTGAAGATTTCCGTCCGCTCCGCCTCCGCGACCCCCGGCCCGCGGTCGAGCACCCGCAGCGTCGCCGGCGGTGCCGTCTCCACCTCCACCCGGCTGCCGCGCGGCGCGTGCGCCAGCGCGTTCTCGATCAGGTTCTGCGCCGCCAACAGCAGCGCGTCGCGGTTGCCGCGCGCCACCACCGCGCTGCCCTCGGATTCGAGCGAGAGCTCGATCCCCCGCGCCACCGCCAGCGGCGCCAACGCGCTCACCGCATCCACCGCGACCACGCGCAGATCCACCGGCCCCGGCCGCTCCAGCGGCATGCCCTCGAGCCGGGCGAGCCGCAGCATCTGGTCCACCATCCGGCTCATCCGGTCCGCATCGGCCAGCAGCGCCGTTTTGGTCTCGTCCTCCGCCAGGAGGTCGATGCGCGCCGTCAGCACCGCGAGCGGCGTGCGCAGCGCATGCGCCGCATCGCCGCCGAACCGCCGCTGCGTCTCGATCGCACGCTCCAGCCGCGCCAGCCCGGTGTTGATGGCACCCACCAGCGGCTCGAGCTCCCCCGGCAGCCCCGCCTCCGGCAGCCGCACGCCCGGGTGCTCCGGCCCCACCAGCGCCGCCGCCGCGGAAAGCCGGTTCAGCGGCCGCAGCGCGATGCGCAGCGTCAGCACCCCGCTCGCCACCACCACCGCGCCCGAGGCCAGCAGCAGCCAGATGAACACCGGGCTGAACGGCCCCGGCAGCACCTTCAGGATGTGCTCGATCTTCTCGCGATCATTGTCGAAATCCGGCGCCACGGCGCGCAGCGCCTCCTCGCTGCGCCAGACCGCGATCGTCGCCCCGAGCGCGATCGAGACCAGCACCGCCGCCGCCAGCCGCCGCGCCAGCCGTCCCGCCAGCGTCCAGCGCCGCCTGGTATGCCGCGGCCCCTGCCGGGCCCTGGCTTCGCTACTCGCCATCCGCGAGGAGATAGCCGACGCCGCGGATGGTGTGGATGGCCGCCTTCGCCCCCGCGTCCTGCAGCCGCCGGCGCAGCCGGTGCACCAGCACCTCCAGCGCGTTGGGCCCGGTCGGCGTGTCGAACCCGTAGAGGTTCTGCTCGATGGATTCGCGCGGCACCACTTTGCCGCCGCGGCGCAGCAGTTGTTCCAGCAGGGCCGTCTCGCGCGGCGACAGCGCCAGCACGCCCTCGCCCACGCGCACGGTGCGGCTGTCGGTCTCCAGCACCACGTCCGCGAAGCCCAGCCGCACGTCCAGCACCGCCGCCGGCCGGCGCAGCAGCGCCCGCACCCGTGCCACCAGCTCCGGCATGTGGAACGGCTTGACCAGGTAGTCGTCCGCCCCCGCGTCCAGCCCCGCCACCCGGTCCTCCGGCGTGTCGCGCGCGGTCAGGATCAGCACCGGCACGGAAGCGCGCTGCCGGCGCATCCGGCGCAGCAGCGTCATGCCGTCGCCGTCGGCAAGCCCGAGGTCAAGCACGATCGCGGCATAGTCCGCGACCGCGAGATGGTCCTCCGCCGCCGCCTGCCCGGCGACATTGTCCACCGTGAACCCGGCGCGCTCCAGCGCCTGGCGCAACAGCATCGCCAGCTCGGACTCGTCTTCGACAACCAGCAGTCGCATGATCCGCCACCAACACCGTGGGGACGTGTTCCCGGGCGCCGCTTACGCGCCGCTTACGCCGGTGGCAACAGCAAGGGGGGAGGGGATGCGCCTGTTCGATCTCAGCGGAAAAGTGGCCCTGGTCACCGGCGGCAACGGCGGCATCGGCCTCGGCATGGCGAAGGGCCTGCGCGAAGCCGGCGCGGAGGTCATGCTCTCGGGCCGCGACCGGAACAAGGGCGAGGCCGCCGCCAAGTCCATCGGTGCCGCCTTCCACCCCGCCGACGTCACCAGCGAAGCCGACTGCGCCGCCCTCATCGCCGCCGCGGCCGCGCGCTTCGGCCGCCTCGATATCCTCGTCAACAACGCCGGCATGGCCGCGCGCAAGCCGCCCGAGGCCCTTTCGGCGGAGGAATGGCACAAGGTGATGGACACCAACCTCACCTCCGCCTTCCTGCTCTGCAAGGCGGCCTATCCGCACATGGTCAAGGCCGGCGGCGGCAAGGTGATCAACATCGGCTCCGTCGCCTCCTGGCTCGCCGCGCCCCACATGGCCGCCTACGCCGCGAGCAAGGGCGGCATCCTGCAGTACACGAAGGTGCTGGCCACCGCCTGGGCGAAGGACAACATCCAGGCCAACTGCATCCTCCCCGGCTGGATCGACACCGATCTCACCAGGGCCGCCCGCGCCCAGGTGCCGGGACTCAACGAGGCCGTTCTCGCCCGCACCCCCGCCGCGCGCTGGGGCGAGCCCGCCGACCTCGCCGGCATCGCCGTCTTCCTCGCCTCGCCGGCCTCGGATTTCGTGACCGGCGCCGGCATCCCCGTCGACGGCGGCTACCTCGCGCGGGCCTGAAGGGAGCCCCCGGCGCCGAACACCGCCCGCGCCTCGCCGGCGAACACCGCCCGCTCGCCCGCGATCGCCGCGCGATAGGCGGCGAAATCCCCCACAAGCGCGTCGTACTCGCGCACGATACGCCGTATCGCCCGCGCGATCGGGTGCGCCATGAACAGCTCGTCGCGGAACTTGTAACGATCCGGGATCGGAATATCGACCGGGTTCCCCGCCGCCCCCTGCCTGCCCGTCACCACGCAGCAGCCGAGGCTCGCCGCCTCGCGGGGCATCCGGTCCTTGCCGGGATGGCCGCCGAAATCGGCGTAAAGGCGCGAGGAGAGCAGCAGCGCCCGCACCTGCGCTTGCGTCATCCCGCTCATCTCCCGCCAATCCAGCTCCGGCGCGCGCTCGCGCAACACCTCCGCGAATGCCCGCCCCCGCGCCGGATAGACCACGCGCGCCTCGCGCCGTCCCGCCAGCTCCGCCGCCGTCGCCGCCATGCCGGGCGCGATGTAGTCGGACAGCATCCGCCCCCGCACCCCCCGCGCCGCCAGCCAGGCGAGCGCGTAATGCGACTGGCACAGATGTTCGCACCGCGCCCCCAGCGCCGCGAGCCCGCCCGCCTGTTCCAGCCGCTCCAGCCCGTTATCGATGCTGAGCCACCAGAAATGCGGCACGGCGCGGCCGAACCGCCCCACCAGCCGCGGCCAGATCTCCGGGATCACCACCGCGACATCTTCCTGGTCCGGAATGAGCATCGCCCGCGGCACGCCATAGGGCGCGTATTCCGGCGCCATCATGTCCGGCAGCGCCGGCACCTCTACCACGCCGTCGCGCAACGAAACCCACGTATCGAGGTCATCGGCGATATAGACCATCGCGGCATCGTGCCCGAGATCGAGCAGCGCCCGCCCCAGCTGGTGCAGCGCCTCCGGCCCGCCGGTGCGGGCGAGGGCAGGGCAGACGATGAAGACCTTCCGATACGCCGGCCCCGGCATCTTCCGCTCCGCTCCGCTCGCCGCCCAGGCGAGCCAGCGGAGCGGAAACAAGCCGTCAGATCAACCCCGCCTCGCGCAGCATCCCCGCCACCTCCGCCGCCTCCGCGTCGGTCAGCGCCACCAGCGGCGGCGGCATCGCCCGGGTCGTGAAAACGCCCAGCGTCTGCAGCGCCGCCTTGAACGCGCCCACGCCGGAGGATCCGAGGCTGGCGCGCGGGGTCGCGACCTTCGCCATGCCATAAAGCCGGGCCAGCCGGTCCTGCTCGGCCACGCACGCCTTCCAGTCGCCCCGCTTCGCCGCGTCGTAAAGCCGCACATAGCCGCGCGGGTCGACGTTCCCCAGCCCCGGCACGATCCCGTCCGCCCCCATCAGCATCGCCGCATCCGCCGTCCGTTCCGATCCCGTCATGACCGAGAACCCCGGGATGTCGCGCGCGGCCAGGATCACGTCGCGGAAATTGTTCTCGTCGCCCGAGGAATCCTTGAGCCCCACGACCGTCCCCTCGCGCGCCAGGTCCATCAGCGTGTCAAACTCGAGCTTGCTGTGCACCGAGACCGGAATGTCGTAGGCATGGATCGGCAGGTCCACCGCCTGCCGCACGGCGCGGAAATGCCCGCGGATCTCGGCCTGGTTGGTGCGCGTGTAGAACGGCGCCGTCACCACCAGCCCGTCGGCCCCCAGCGACTTCGCCACTTTGGCGTGCGCGATGACGCGCTCCGTCGCCGGGTCGATCACGCCGACCAGCACCGGCACCCGCCCGCCGACCATGGGCATCGCCGCCTCCAGCAGCCGCCCCCGCTCCGCCTCCCCCTGGAACGCCACCCCGCTCGTCGAGCCGAGCAGGAACAGCGCATGCACGCCGCCCCCGATCAGGTGCTCGATCAGCCTGCCGAGCGAGGCCTTGTCCAGCGCCCCCGAGGCATCGAGCGGGGTCGCCACCGGCGGCACCACGCCCGCGATTGTCTTTCCTTGCATCATCGTCACCATTCCCGTTCTAAGCGTGTCCCGTATCGAATCCCGCGCGAACCGCCTCGCCGACGAGCCCGATCGCGAGCGTCGTCGCCAGCAGCGCCGCCCCCGGCGCGATCCATTGCCAGGTGTAGAGCGTGAGCACGTCGATCGAGCGTGCCTCGCCCAGCATATTCCCCCACGTCGCCGTCGGCGGCGGCACGCCGAGCCCGAGGAAGGAAAGCCCCGCCTCCATCAGCACGTTGGTGGCGATCTGCAACGTCACGTAGACGATCAGGATATCCGCCATGTTCGGCAGCACGTGCCGGCGCAGGATGTGCCACCGCCCGGCCCCCGTCGCCTGCGCCGCCAGCACGAACTCGCGCTCGCGCAGTTCCAGCAGCCGCGCCCGCACCAGCCGCGCCAGCAGCGGCCAGGACAGCAGCGCCAGCACCATCGTCGTCGGCCGCTCCCCCTGTCCCACGATCGCCGACAGCACCAGCAGCAGCACCGCCGGCGGCAGCGTCATCGCCAGGTCCACCGCGCGCATGCAGACGATATCGGTCAGCGTGCCGAACGCCGCCCCGCTGCCCACCAAAAACCCGATCGCCGCCGAGATCGCCGCCGCCACCGTCGCGATCACCAGCGACACCCGCGCCCCCTGCAGCACCCGCGCCAGCACGTCGCGCCCGACGCCATCCGTGCCCAGCCAATGCGCGGCACTCGGCGCCGCATGGATCGCCGCGAGATCGACCGCATCCGGATTGAGCCCGAGCAGCGGCGGCAACCCCCACGCCGCCGCCGCCAGCAGCACGATGAACACGCCACCGGCAATCCCGCCCGGCCGCCGCAGCATGCGCGCCCATCGCATCAGACGGTGCCGAACGAGGGGGTGGCGCATCACGCGATCCGGATGCGCGGATCGACCGCGGCATAGACGAGGTCGGTCACGAGATTGGCCGCCAGCACGAACGCGCCCACCACCAGCGCGATCCCCATCACCAGCGGATAGTCGCGCGCCGAGACCGCGCTCACCAGCAGCGAGCCCATGCCCGGCCAGTCGAACACGCTTTCGACGAACACCGCGCCGCCAATCGCGGTGCCGATCGTCGCCCCGGTCAGCGTCACCACCGGCAGCAGCGCGTTGCGCAGCGCGTGCAACAGCACCACCCGCGCCGGCGACAGCCCCTTCGCCCGCGCCGTGCGCACGTACTGCGTGCCCAGGCTCTCGATCATCGCCGCGCGCATGTAGCGCAGCGGCATCGCGATCTGCGCCGCGGCGAGAACGGATGCCGGCAGCACCAGGTGCCACGCGACATCCGCCCAGCCTCCGCCCCCCGGCGTGATCAGCCCGCCCGCCGGCAGCAGGTGCCAGCGCGCGGCAAACAGGAACAAGGCAAGCAACCCGGTCAGGAACGCGGGCGAGGCCAGCGCCAGCGCCCCCAGCCCCGCGAGCAATGCATCGAGCGTGCCACCGCGCCACACCGCCGCGACAATCCCCAGCACCACGCCGAACCCGGTCGAGAGCAGGATGCCGGTGCCCATCAGCAGCACCGTCGGCCCGATGCGGTCGGCGATCAGCATCGCCACCGGGATCTCGCCGTGCCCGATCGAGCGTCCGAGATTGCCGTTGAGCGCATGCCAGGCCCACAGCAGGTATTGTTCCGCCAACGGCAGGTCGAGCCCCAGCCGGTGGCGCAGCGCCGCGATCGCCCGGGCGCTCATCGGGATGGTCGGGCTCACATAGGCGGCAATCGGGTCGCCGGGTGCCGCGCGCAGCAGCGCGAAGGTGACCATGCTCAGCAGCACCAGCATCAGCGCCGCCGCGGCGGTCCGGCGCAGCAGATAACGCAGCATCGCGTCCCCGGCGACCCGTCCTGTGCCTATCCCTTCAACGCCCAGAGCTGCGCCGAGGGATCATAGCCGCCGCCGCCCGGCGCCGGCGTCCACACGAAGTTCTCCACCGTGTCCGCCACCACCCCGTAGCGCCGCGCCACCCACATGAAGCCCCAGGGCAGCTCGCGGTTCATCGTCGTCGCCGCCTGGCGGTACAGCGCCATGCGCCGGGCGTCATTCACCTCCGCCGCCGCCGCCGTCAGCTGCTTGTCCAGCGCCGGGATCGCAACGCGCATCACGTTCGCCCCCACCGGCGGCGCCTGGTTGGTCTCGAAGAAGGTCGCCATCACGCCGGGGTCCGGCCCGTCCTGCGCGCCCGCGTAGGTCAGCGGGAAGTCCATCGGGTTGGTGTGCGCCCCGCGCACGAGCCCGTTATAGGTCGCCACATCCAGCTGCCGCGGCGCGATATGGATGCCCACCTGCCCCAGCATGGACTGCATCGCCGCCAGGATGTTGCCCACCAGCGGGTCGCCGTAATAAGTGATCATCGGCAACGGTTTCGCGCCGTTGATCCTGTCCCATCCCGCTGCCGCCAGCAGCTGCTTCGCCTTGGCGGGATCGTGCGGATAGGCATCGAGATGCGCCGGCAGCGCCGGCCCGGTCGTATACGCGCAGTCGGCAAGCGTCGCCGCACCGCCGAGCAGCGACGTCACGATCGCTTGGCGGTCGATCGCATGCATCACCGCCTGGCGCACCCGCAAATCCTTCCACAGCGGGATCATGTGGTTGAAGCCGACATAGTTCACCACATAGGACGCACCCGCGATCACCCGGTCATGCGCCGACGTACCGAACAGCTTGGCGTCGTTCGGCTCGATATAGGTGAACTGGATCTCCCCGGCCTTGAGCGCCGCCACGGCATCGGCGGTGGACTTGAAATACCGGTTCACCAGGCCCGCGAGCTTTGGCGCCCCGCGCCGGTAGCCCGCGAAGGCCGAAAGCTGCACGAACTGCCCCTCGGTGTAGGACTTGAACATGAACGGCCCGGTGCCGATCGGCTTCGTGTGCCACCAGGCACTCTCGGCGAGCGAGGCCGGCGCCATGGACCCGAGCGCATGTTTCGGCAGCATCATGATCTTGGTCAGCACGTCGAGCAGCGACGTATCCGGCTTCGCGAGCTTCAGCACCGCCTTCCCCGCGTCCGGCGCCTCCACGGCGCTGATCGGCGCCAGGCTCGCCGAGAAGATCGACCCCGTCTTGTCGTCCTTCGCCAGCGCGATGGTGAACGCCACGTCCGCCGAGGTGAACGGCGTGCCGTCATGCCACTTCGCCTTCGGATCGAGATGGAACGTATAGCTGAGCCCGTCCGCCGCCGCCTCGAAGGAGAGCGCCAGCCCCGCCCCGATATGCGACAGCGTCGGGTCGTAGAACACCAGCGGCTCGTAATAGAGGTTGAGCCAGGTGAACCCCGCGGTCGCCGCCAGCGGGTTGAACTTCCCCGGCAAGCCCCCGGGCCCGACATCGAACCCACCCGAGAGCACGTTCGTGGCCGCGAGCGCCGGCGCGGCGCGCAGGATCATCGGCGCCGCCAGCGCCGAGGCCGAGGCGAGCCGCAGGGAGTCGCGGCGGGTGATGCTGGTCATGGTTTCCCCTTGTTCTGGTTGTGGTTGGCGAGCAGCACCGCGCGGATGCCGTCGTAATGGGCGTCGAGCCGCTGGCGCGCCGCCGCCACGTCGCCCGCGGCGACGGCCTCGAGGATCGCCTTGTGGTCGAGATAGGTCCGGACCAGGTCCGTCTCCGGCCGCTGCAGCACGCGCGCGGTGCCGGTGAACACCTGCCAGAACACGTCGAGCAGGTTCAGCACCACGCGGTTGCCCAGCGGCGCGAACAGGGTGGCGTGGAACGCCTGGTCCTCGGGCGCGAAATTCTGCCCCGCCCGCGCCTTGCGCTCCATGGCCGCCACGACCTCGCGCAGCGCCGCGACGTCCGCGGGCCCCATCGCCGCCATCGCGCGGCCGATCAGCGCGACCTCCAGCGTGCAGCGCACGTCGAGCACCTCGGTGAAGTCGCGCAGCTCCGCCCCGATCCCGCGCCCGATCTGCTCGATCAGCGGTGCGAGCGTGAAGGCGGCGACGAACACACCGACGCCGTGCCGCGTCTCCAGCGCGCCGAGGCTCTCCAGCCCCCGTATCGCCTCGCGGATGGAACTCCGCCCGACGCCCAGCGCCTCCGCCAGCTCCGCCTCCGGCGGCAGCCGGTCGCCGGGTTGCAGCCCGTTATCGCGGATGAACCCGGTGAGCCGCTGCTGCAGCTCCTCCGGCAGCCGCCGCCGCCGCGCCACCGGGGAGGGCAGTCCGGGGGAGGGCAGTCCGGGCGAGGCCAGTCCGGGCGAGGGCAGTCCGGGCGAGGGCAGGGGGCCAGCCAGTTCTTCCGCGGTCAGGGCCATGGAGAAGATCAGACATCAGTTATCAGATATCTGTCAACGACACTCTCTCTCGGCCGCCACCCCACCCCTACTTCGTGCCGAACAGCCGGTCCCCCGCGTCTCCCAGACCCGGCCGGATATACCCGTGCTCGTCCAACCCCCGGTCCACCGCCGCCGTGAAGACCTCGACATCCGGGTGCTCCACCCCGAGCGCCGCGATTCCCTCGGGGGCGGCCAGCAGGCACACCACCCGGATCCGCGTCCCGCCCGCCTGCTTGATCCGCGCCACCGCAGCCGCCACGGAATGTCCCGTCGCCAACATCGGGTCGAGCACGATCACCTGTCGTTGCGCCAGGTCCTCCGGCAGCTTTGCGTAGTACTCCACCGGCTCCAGCGTCGCCGGATCGCGATAGAGCCCGATGTGCCCGACGCGCGCCGCCGGCACCAGGTCGAGCATTCCGTCCAGCAACCCGTTCCCCGCCCGCAGGATGGAGACGAAGCACAGCTTCTTTCCCGCCAGCAGCGGCGCCATCATCGGCTCCAGCGGCGTCGAAATCGGCACCCGCTCGAGCTCGAGGTCGCGCATCACCTCGTAGCCCATCAGCAGCGCGATCTCCCGTGCGATCCGCCGGAACCCCGCCGTGGATGTCTCCCGGTCGCGCAGCAGCGTCAGCTTATGGGCCACCAGCGGGTGCCCGACAATCGTCACGCTCATCGACCCGCCCCGTTTTCCTGCCGCGTTTTGCCCGCCCCGTTTTCCCGGCCGCGTTTTCCCCGCCGCGCCTTTCCCAGTGCGCCGCGCGGCGCGCTCACCGCCCGCCGGTCAACCGCCTGCGCGCGTCAGACGTGCTGCCCGCCATTGATGTGCAGTTCCGCGCCATTGATATACGACGCCGCCGGCGAACACAGGAAATGGATCGTGTTCGCCACCTCCTCCGGCCTTCCGAGCCTGCGCATCGGCACCTGCTTCTCCACATAGGCCCGCGTCCCCGGCGAGAGGATCGAGGTATCGATCTCCCCGGGGCTGATCGCGTTCACCCGTATCCCCATCGGCGCGAACTCCGCCGCCATCTCCCGCGTGAGCGTTGCCAGCCCCGCCTTGCACGTCGCGTACGCCACGCCCGCGAACGGATGCACCCGCGAGCCCGCGATCGAGGTCACGTTGACGATGTTTCCCCCCGCCGCCGACAATTCCTCCGCCAGCCCCTTCGCGAGCAGCGCCACCGACAGCAGGTTCACCCGGAACACCTGCTCCCACAGCGCCGCCGGGGTCGCGATCACCCCCATGCGCGCCCCGTCCGGCCCCTTCGGCGAGATCGCCGCGTTGTTGATCAGCGCGTCGAGCTTCCCGTCCGGCAGCCGCGAGCGCATCTCCTCCAGCCCCCGCTCAAGGTTCGCGAGGTCGCCGAGATCGAGCTGCAGATGATCCTGCGGCCCCGCGATCCACGGGCAGCGCGGCGAGAACGCCTGGCGCGAGACGGTGATCACCCGCCACCCGTCATCGGCGAAAATCCGCGCCGTCGCATGCCCGATGCCGCGCGAGGCGCCGGTCAGGACCAGGATGCGTTGACGGTTTTCCATGGCTCGTCCTCCAGGGCGAACACGAGTCCTTCAATCTGGCCTTCGCGCACCCGTTTCACAAGCGCGCCCTTTCGGCCCCTCGCCCAGCGTCCTTGCCCAGCATCCTCGCCCGGCTCCCTTGCCCGTCGCGTCAGGCCGCCGACCGGCTCGCCGAGCGGTCCGGCGTCAGCCGGTAGGTGGTGAAGCGCCGGCTCAGCGCCGGCAGCGCCGCGATGTCCATCGCACCCTCGCCCGGCCGCATCACGATCATCGCCACCGTTGCCGTCTCCACGCCGTCCAGTCCCGGACGAGGTGGCCGGCACACCGACCACGGCGAGCCGAAATCGTCGAACAGCGCGTTCTTGATCGCCGTGCGGTCGATCTTGCCCCTCAGCGGCGCCAACGCCTCGCGCACCCGCGTGTGCCGATAAAGCGTGCACGGCGTGCTCTCGATCCCCGTATCCTTCAGCTTCGACAGCGCGACGGGCGAGAGGAAATGGTTGGAGTGCACCAGGAGCCCCGCGTCCGCCTCGAGCGTGAAGGTCTCGTCCGGCGCGCACTCGAAGTTGATCGCTAGTCCCTTGGCATGGCTCACGCACATGTTGTTGGCCGCCGACTTCCGCGTCGCCTGCGCCACCCGCCACGCCAGCGCGAGGTGCTGCTGCGCCAGGATCTTCCGCCGTATCAGCGCCAGCGGCACACCCAATTCCCGGTAATCCCTGTCGCACTGGAGATAGTTCGCCGTAAGCCCGATCCCCGCGGCATTGAGCCCGGACCGCGCCAGCCCCCCCGCCTCGGTGAACGTCAGGATATCCGGCCCGTCGTCGCGGCGTATCAGCAGCACCACCGCGGTCTCCGCGCACGCCGCCTTCCAGTCCCAGTTCTGCGCGTGCAGCAGCCCCTCGGTGGTGACCTCCGGCATCGCCAGCACCGCGGTGCAGCCCTCCTCGGCATCCGCGCGCGCCGCCAGCGCCTTGCGCTTCGCCAGTTGCAGGATCTCCGTGCGCGCGTTGAGCAGCACGATGTCCTCGAACGCCACCTCCGCCCCGCGCGCGATCCCGCGCATCTCCGGGATCATCGCCTCGTCGAATGCCTTGATCGTGGGCAGGAACGAGCGCACCAGGTCGGCAAGCCGCCCGCCTTCCAGCCCCGCCGCGCGCAGCTGCGCCCCGTAATGCGCGATGCCGGCATCGATGCGCGCCTTCGCCGCCCGGCCATAGGTCACGCCGCGCTGCTCCGGCCCGCCGGACAACTCGATCAGGGGAAACGCATTGACCATGCCGGCATCTCCTCGCCCATCTCCTGGCCGGGGCGCGAGCATGGCCCCACCCGGCGGCACAGGCCAGCCCTCATCGCGTACCCGCAAACCTTCCCGCGATGTTCGCGGCACGGCAAGTGCAAGACCCGCCATGGCAGGACCATCGCGCGCGGGACGGCACGCGCGGGACGGCAAAGGCGCGCACCCGGCGGGCTAGCGCCGGGACGAGCGGCGCGCCATGCTGCCCGCGCCGAGGTCCAACCGTTCCCGCCGCAATGGGGCGGGAGCCAACCGGGCGCGCGTTCTGAAGGCTATACTTTGGGGGACTGGCGCTCAGCGCCACAACATGGAGGTGTTTCACGTGAAACGACGCAACTTCTTGCAGGGCAGCGCCGCTGTCGCTGCTTCAGGCCTCGCGAGCCCCGCGCTCGCGGCCCAGCCGCAGGTGCTGAAATACATACCGCAGGCGAACCTGTCCTCGATCGATCCGATCTGGACCACCGCCACCGTCGCGACCCTGCACGGCTACATGGTCTACGACACGCTCTACGGCATCGACGCGAAGCTCCTGCCGCACCCGCAGATGTTCGCCGGCCACACCATCTCGTCCGACAACCTCACCTGGACCCTCACGCTGCGCGACGGCCTCGCCTTCCACGACGGCCAGCCCGTGCGCTCCGCGGACTGCATCGCCTCGATCGAGCGCTGGGGCAAGCGCGACGGCTTCGGCCAGTACATGATGGCCATCACCAACGAAATGAAGGCGGTGAACGACAAGACCTTCACCATCCGCCTCAAGAAGCCCTTCGCCCTGCTGCCATACTCGCTCGGCGCCGAGGGCTGCTTCATCATGCCCGAGCGCGTCGCCAAGACCGATGCCTTCAAGCAGATCACGGATGCCACCGGCAGCGGCCCCTTCGTCTTCCAGCCCAAGGAGTTCGTCTCGGGCTCGGAGGTGATCTACACCAAGAACACCAAGTACGTGCCTCGCAGCGGCCCCGCCAGCTACTGGGCCGGCGGCAAGGTCGCGCATTTCGACCGCGTCGAGTGGAAGATCATCACCGATCCCGCCACCGCCGCCGCGGCACTGCAGCGCGGCGAGGTCGACTGGTGGGAAGACCCGATCTTCGACCTGCTGCCGACGCTGGAGAAGTCCAAGGATGTCACCGTCGAGGCGCTCGACCCGCTCGGCGCCCTCGGCATCATCGCCTTCAACCACGAGCAGGCGCCGTTCAACAGCCACGCAATCCTGCGCGCGCTCCTGCACGCGGTGGACCAGAAGGAATACGTCCAGGCGGTGCTCGGCGCCCAGGCGGCCAAGTTCGGCAAATACCCCGCCGGCTACTTCACCATCGGCTCGCCCTACGCCAACACCGTGGGGCTCGAGGCGCTCAGCGGCCCGCGCAACATCGATCTGGCCAAGAAGCTGATCGAGCAGGCCGGCTACAAGGGCGAACCCGTCGTGCTCATGTCGCCCTCGGACCAGCCGCAGCTTCAGATCATGGCCCAGGTCACCCAGGACCTGTACCAGAAGGTCGGGATGAAGGTGCAGTACCAGAGCATGGACTGGGGCACGCTCGTTGCCCGCCGCGCCGAGCACAAGCCGGCCAGCCAGGGTGGCTGGAACAGCTTCTGCACCACCTGGGGCGGGCTGCAGGTCGCCAACCCCGGCGGCTCCTACCCGCTGCGCGGCAACGGCAAGGGCGGCTGGTTCGGCTGGCCCACCAACCCGGACATCGAGACCCTGCGCAACCAGTGGTTCGATGCTCCGGATCTGGCCGCCCAGCAGAAGATCTGCGACCAGATCCAGGCCCGCGCCTTCCACGACGTGCCCTTCATCCCCGTCGGCCAGTGGGTCACCCCCACCGCCCACCGCAGCAACCTCACGGACTTCGTGAAGTGCGGCGTGATGGTCTTCTGGAACGTGAAGCGCGTCTGATCGCCTGGTCCGGGTGGCGTCGCGGCGCCACCCGGACCAACCTGCCTCCCTCGGCGGCGCGCGGTGGCGCAAGCCAGCGCGCGCATCGCCGCGATCCTTGCGATAAATCAATGAAACCCGGGCGCCGGTCGCGTAACGACCCGCTCGTGCAGTCGCAAGGAGAATACCCGTGTTGCCCCGTCTCACGCCGCAAGGCCAGTCGATCGAAAAGGTGATGCTCGCCGGCATCCGCGTCTGTGTCGGCTGGGTCTTCCTCTGGGCCGCGATCCACCATTTCGGCAACAGCGCCTATGTCGGCGGCTTTCTCTCCCACACCAGGACGTTCCACCCCGTCTACGGCCCGCTTGCGGCCTCGCCGCTGCTGCCGTTCATTTCGTTCATGGTCGAATACGGCCACCTGCTGATCGGCCTGTCGCTGGTGAGCGGGCTGTTCGTGCGCGCCTCCGCTCCCTTCGGCATCCTGCTGCTGATCCTCTACTGGACCGCGCACATGAGCTTCCCCTTCATCGGGGACCCGAACAACCTGCTGATCGACTTCCACATCACCTACGCCTTCGCGCTCGGCCTCTGCATGGTCCGCCACGCCGGCCACGCCTACGGGCTCGACGGCCTGGTCGCGAAATGGCGGATGACCGGGGAACACGCCACGCTCCGCTGGCTCCCCGCCTGAGTCCCCACCGGCCCCGGTAGCGCCGCCCCGCCGCGCGGCGCTACCCTCGCCCGATGGACTTCTCCCTCCCCGACACCCAGCGCGCCGTGGCGGACGCCATCGCGCGCATCGCCGCCGGCTTCGACGACGCCTACTGGCTCGCCCGCGACACCGACGGCCGCTTCCCCCACGAGCTTCACCAGGCGCTCGCCCGCGACGGCTGGCTCGGCATCGCGATGCCGGAGGCGCACGGCGGCGCCGGCCTCGGCATCACCGAGGCCGCGATCATGATGCACGAAATCGCCGCCTCCGGTGCCGCCATGTCCGGCGCCTCCGCGGTGCACATGAACATCTTCGGCCTCAACCCCGTCGTCGTCTTCGGCACGGAGGAACAGAAGGCGCGCATGCTCCCCCCGCTCATCGCGGGCCGCGAGCGCGCCTGCTTCGGCGTCACCGAACCCGACGCCGGGCTCGAAACGACCGCGATCCGCACCCGCGCCGAGCGCCATGGCGACCACTACATGGTCCACGGCCAAAAGGTCTGGACCTCCACCGCCCAGGTCGCCGACCGCATCCTGCTCCTCGCCCGCACCACGCCCGCGGAACAATGCCGCAAGCGCACCGAGGGCCTCTCGCTCTTCTACGCGGCACTCGACCGCAACCATGTCGAGGCGCGCGTGATCGAGAAAATGGGCCGCAAGGCCGTGGACTCCAACCAGCTCTTCATCGACGGCCTGGAAATCCCCCTCGAAGACCGCATCGGCGAGGAAGGGCAGGGGTTCCGTCTGCTCCTGCACGGCCTCAACCCGGAGCGCATCCTCATCGCCGCGGAGGCCGTCGGCATCGGCCGCGCCGCCCTGCGCAAGGCCGCCGCCTACGCCCGCGAACGCGTCGTCTTCGGCCGCCCCATCGGCAAGAACCAGGCGATCCAGCACCCGCTGGCGCGAAGCTGGATGGAACTCGAAGCCGCGTGGCTCATGACCCTGCGCGCCGCCGACGCCTACGACCGCGGGGACGAGGCCGGCGCCCACGCCAACGCCGCGAAGTACCTTGCCGCGGAAGCCGGCTTCCGCGCCTGCGAGGCTGCCGTCCTCACCCATGGCGGCTACGGCTATGCCAAGGAATACCACGTGGAGCGCTATTTCCGCGAAATCATGATCCCCCGCCTCACCCCCGTGAGCCCGCAGCTCGTCCTCTGCCACATCGCCGAGCGCGTCCTGGGCCTGCCCAAAAGCTACTGACGACGAACCGGGATTTTGCCAGAGCGCGGCATCGCCCGTTCCCATCCGCGCCCGCCGCGACTAGGCTTTCGTTCTCTGCGCCCAAAGCCGCGAGAACCCCCGATGAACCCCGCCCCGAAGCTCCCCCGCCGTGCCCTCCTCGCCGGCCTCGCCGCGTTCCCCACCGCGGCGCTCGCCACCCCCGTGCCCGAAACCGGCATGCGCCAGGCCGGCGCGCCGCTCCCGCGCGTCCCCGCCCAGCCCCTTGCCGACCTGCCCGCCTGGCGCCGCAACGCGCTCCCGGTCGATCCCAACGACCCTCGGCCCAAGATCGCCATCGTCGTCGACGACTGCGGCGTCATGCGCGACAACACCGCCCGCGCCATGGCTCTGCCCGGCCCGCTCACCCTCGCCTGGTTCCCCTTCGCCCCGAACCTCGCGAGCCAGACCGAGGAAAGCCGCGCCAACGGCCACGAAACCCTGATGCACATGCCCATGCAGGCCCGCATCAGCGCACCCTACGCCTTGGGCCCGGATCCGCTGCGCGTCGACCTCTCGCCCGAAGTCAACCTGGAGCGGCTGCAAGACGCCATCGCCGCCGTGCCGCACGCCGTCGGCCTTAACAACCACATGGGCAGCGTCGCCACCCGCAGCATCTGGCTGATGAACATTGTCGCCCGCCAGACGCGCCGCGCCACCATGCTCTTCCTCGACAGCCTCACCGTCGCCCACAGCGAGGGCGTGCTGCGCGCCGAGGCCTTGGGCGTCCCCACCGCCGCCCGCGACGTGTTCCTCGACGACTCCCCGCGCCCCGCCGACATCGCCCGCCAGCTCGCGATCACGGAGGCCGTCGCCCGCCATCAGGGCTACGCCATCGCCATCGGCCACCCCTGGCCGGACACGCTCGCCGCGCTCGAATCCTGGCTGCCGACGCTCGGCGCGAAGGGCTTCGCCCTCTGGCCCATCGCCGCCACCGTGGCGCTGCGCAACCACCTGCCCATCCGCGCTGGCTGACACCCCCGCGCGAGCCCCCCACGCATGTGCGGCCGCTACGCCAGCAAGAGCTCCGCCGAGGATCTCGCCGAGCGCTTCCACGCCACCGGCAAGCTCCCCCGCCTCAACCCCTCCTGGAACATCGTCCCCAGCCAGGAGGCGCCCGTCATCCGCTGCCATCCCCAGACCGGCGAGCGCCATCTCGACCTCCTGCAATGGGGCCTCCTCCCGCACTGGACGAAAGACCGGAAATCCGCCCGCCGCCCGATCAACGCCCGCGCCGAGACCGTCGTCACCAGCGGCTTCTTCCGCGACGCCTTCGCTGCCCGCCGCGCCATCGTTCCCGCCGACGCCTTCTACGAATGGAAGCGGGAAGGGGCCCAGGGACAAACTGCCCAGAAACAGCCCTTCGCCGCCGCCCGCGCGGACGGCGACATCCTCGCCATGGCCGGCCTGTGGGAAGGCTGGCGCGGCCCCGACGGCGAAATCGTCCGCAGCTTCGTCATCGTCACCACCCCGGCCAACGCCGAGATGGCCGGCATCCACGACCGCATGCCCGCGATCCTGGACCCCGCGGACTGGGAAACCTGGCTCGCGGCAGAACCGGACGCCGCCTCGGCCCTTCTCCGCCCCGCCGAAGACGGCACGCTGCGGCTCTGGCCCGTCTCCCGCCGCGTCAACGCTCCCACCGCCAACGGCCCGGAACTCCTCGCCCCGCTCGCCTCAGCCTGACAGCCGCCCCAACTCGCGCTGCAACCGCAGCAGCCGCGGCACGTAAACCCCCTCGCGCCGCAACACATCCACCGTCCCCGCCTCCACCACGCGCCCGGCCTCCAGCACCGCGACCCGGTCAGTCTCCGCCACCGTCTCCAGCCGGTGCGTCATCCACAGCACGCCCCGCCCCGCCATCACCGCCTCCAGCGCCCCGCGCAGCGCCGCCGCCG
>DAHUXX010000234.1 GCA_027306955.1 Acetobacteraceae bacterium
TTCCCCATCGCGTTGCGCACCGGGAACGTCGTGGTGACGGTCTCGCCGTTGGCAAAGCGCAACGTCACCGGCACCGCGCCGCCGGGCTTCACCGCCGCGGTCGGCTGCATGCACATCAGGTGATAGCCGCCGGGCGCGAACACCACCTTGCCATGCGCGGGAAGCGGGATGGATTTCACCATCGCCATCGTCTCCTGCCCGCCCATGTCCATGCTCTTGTGCAGCATCAGCATGCCGCAGCCGGGCGAACTCGCCGCCACCAGGCTCAGCGCAGCCGCGCTGTCGTTGGTCAGCGTGAAATATCCCGCCGCCGGGCGTGACGGGATGATGCTGCGCATCCACGGCTGGTGCACCGCAACCCCCGGCGGCGGTCCGGCCGCGATCGCGGCCAGCGCCGCGAGGGCGATCGCGATCCTGGAGCCCCGTCCAGGCACGGGCGCGTTCGGCAAGGGCAGCGGCGTCATCCGGGGTTTCCTCCAGGGTGTTTTCGTGCGGGCGCAGCGAGTTCATGACCACCACCACGCCGATGGCGCTCATCATCGCCGGCGGGATCCACGTCATGAGCCCGCCGCAACGCTGCTCCGCCAGCGCGGTGATCGGGGGATAGAGCCGCCCGCAAAGGTTGTAGAAGGGATAAAGGTCGCGGGTCGCGAATGCGATCACGGCGCCGAGTCCGATCTGCGGGAACATCACCAGCACCGAGAGCGCCACGCGCCGCGCCCATCCCGGCGCCCCGCGCCGCAGCGCCAGCCCCGAAACGCCGAGCGCGCCCCCATGCCACGCCCAGCCGCGCAGCCCCCTCGCTCCCCCGGGCATCGCCCGTCAGGCCGGAAGCATCGGATACCGCAGCTGACATGCCGGAGCCCTAGGGCGATGCGCCAAACCTTGCAAGCGTCGTTACGCCGCGCGGTTGAGGCTCCCTTCATCCCCCGCCGCGCACAATCCCGTCGCCGGCGAGCCGCTCGTACTCACCGCCCATCCCCGCCTCCGCCAGCACCGCGCGGTTATGCTCCCCCAACCCCGGCGCCCTCGTCCGTATGCTCCCCGGGGTCACGCCCATCCGCGGCACCACCGCGTGCATCGGCAGCCGTCCCAAGTCCTCGTCCGGATACTCCGCGAGCAGCCCGCGCGCCGCCACGTGCGGGTCGCGCATGATCGCCGCGATGTCGTTGATCGGCCCGATCGTCACCTCCGCCGCCTCGAAGAACGCCACGTTCTGCGCCTGCGTGCGCGCGGCGATGAACGGCGCGATCGCGGCATCGAGCTCGTCCTGGTGGCGCAGCCGGTCGGCGTTGGTACGAAACCGCGGATCACCGATCATGTCCTCCCGCCCAATCGCCCGGAACAGCCGTTCCGTCATTTTCTGGATCGAGGCGGACAGCCCGACATACCGCCCGTCGCTGCACCGATAGACATTGCGCGGCGACGCGTTGGTCGAGCGGCTTCCTGTCCGCGGCTTCGCCTTTCCGGTCAGCCGGTAATTCGCCGCCTGCGTGCCCAGCACCGCGAACAGCGGCTCCAGGAGCGACAGGTCGATCGTCTGCCCGCGCCCGCTCCGCTCCGCCTCGCGCAGCGCGATCGCCGCCGCCGAGGCGCCGTACAGCCCCGAGACCGCATCGGCGAGATACATCGGCGGCAGCACCGGCTCCCGGTCGGCAAATCCGTTCATCGAGGCAAATCCCGTGAACCCCTCGATCACCGTCCCGAACCCCGGCCGCTTCGCGTAAGGCCCGTCCTGCCCCCACCCCGAGATGCGCACCACCACCAGGCGCGGGTTGATCGCGCGCAACGCCTCGGGCGCCAGCCCCATCGCCTCCAGCACGCCTGGGCGGAAACTCTCCACCAGCATCGCGGCCGCCGGTACCAGGCGCCTTATCACCTCCGCCGCCTCCGGCCGCCGCAGATCCATGCACAGGCTGCGCTTGTTCCGCGCATACACCTTCCAGTGCGTCGCGATCCCCTCGACGGTCCACGCCCGCAGCGTATCCCCCTCCGGCGGCTCGATCTTGATCACGTCGGCGCCGAAATCGCCCAGGATCTGCGTCAGCAGGTTCCCCGCGAAAAGCCGCGACAGGTCGAGCACCCGCACGCCCGCGAGTGTCCCCGCCGCCCCCGGATCGTAATCACGCTGCGCCAGCCCCGGCGCCGCCTCCGCTGGATCGGACATCAGCCCCCCCTCGCTCGCCGCAGAGGGTAGAGCGGTCGCCTACCGTTGCGCGAGAGCCAGCCGCCGCGCCATCTGCACCGGCGCCGCCCGATACGCCGCCAGCGACTTGCCGATGCTCCCCGGCGCCAGGCGGATGATCGCCGGCGGCGGCCCACGCAGCAGCATGCCGCTGCCGATCGGCATCTTCGGCGCCGCGTTCCACACATTGCGCGACCACATGTTCTCGCTGAACGCGTTTCCCGCCACTGGCTGCGGCGCGGCGGCCGCGGCAAACGCGAGCCGCGGCGGCAACACCGTCATCCCCGGAGGCGCCGCATGGCCCAGCTCCAGCGGCCACACCGCCATCACCTCGCGCGCATAGGCGGCGCCGATCGCCGGCGTCTGCGAGTGATAATCGGCGGTCGCCGCGGCCCAGGACCCGGTCGCCGCATGCAGCGAGGCGAGGAACCTGCCCGCGTAGGCGGCATTCGCCACCGGGTCGAAGGCCTGCTGCAGCGTCGCGAACGCGTGCGGATGGTGCAGAAGGTTCACCTGCATGCAGCCCATGTCGATGGAGCGGACGCCCCGCGCCTCGTAGCGCAGCACCGCGGCGATCGCCTGCGCCTTGGTTGCGTAGACGTGGCCGGCACCCTCGACATTGATGCTCCACGGCCAGGGATCGACGCCGCCATGCCCGTTCGGCCGCCCGCTCTCGACGCGCCCGATCGCCTGCATCAGCTCGTGCGGTACATGCTCCGCTGCTTCCGCGGCCGCGATCGCCTGGCGGCAGGCGATCCCCGGATTCGCCGGGTCAGGCCCGCTCGGCGGCCCAGCGGGCAGCGCCGGGACCGCCCAGCGGCCGAAGACATCGGTCGGCGCGTTGCGCGGCTGGCCGGAATGCCTGGCCGCGAAACTCGAAAGATAAACCGGCGGCGCCAGCCGGGAGTTGCCGGCCAGGCTCGGCTGGGCGAGGGCAGCCGATCCAAAAAACGCGACAAACCCTGCAATTAAATGGGAGCGCATGGCCCTGTTTATAGCCGACAGGGTTAGCGGAACGTGAGTCCGCATTCGCGCAAGCTCCAAAACGTAACCTTTCACGCGATGCTGCGCTGCAAAATTGCGCTTGCAAACGACCGCTACCGTGCCTATCTTGTGCACCGCAGCAAGACGGTTTCGACCGTTTTCCTGCTTCTTGGACGTTTCCTCCCTAAACTTGGCGGTGCCGCAAGGCACCGCCATTTTTTTGTCCGGCTACCCCGCCGGAACGTCCAGCACCGCCGCCGCGTGCCCCGCAAGATGCGCCACCAGCCGCGTCAGCCGCACGCGCGTCGCCGCGAACCCCGGGCCGCGATTCAGCGTGGCTTCATCCATGTAGAGCGCCCGGTTCACCTCGATCTGCAACGCATGGACCCGTTCGCGCGGCCGGCCGTAATGGCGGGTGATGTACCCGCCGGCATACGGGTCGTTACGCCGCACCGAGAACCCTTCCGCGACCAGCGCCTCCTCCACCAGGCGCACCAGCCCGGGGTCGCAGGTCGTGCCGTGCGCGTCCCCCAGCACGATGTCCGCGCGCCGCCGTGGCAGCATGCTGGCGTCCGGCATGGAGTGGCAATCGACCAGCAGGCAGGTGCCGAACCGAAGCCGTGTGTCCTCGACCGCATCGCGCAGCGCCGCGTGGAAGGGCTGCCACGTTGCCGCCACCCGAGCCTGGGCCTCCGCGAAGCAGAGCTTGCCGCGATAGATCGGCTCACCGGTCGCGACCACCCGCGCGATGGTGCCGAGCCCCGCGCCCACCCGCGCGCTCGCGGTGTTCACCCAGTCCGGCAGCGCGTCCTCGAGCATCGCCGGATCGAGCTCCCAAGGCTCGCGGTTGGCATCGCAGAACGCACGCGGAAACGTCGCCGCCACCAGCGTCGCGCCATGCGCGGGCGCCGCGGCGAAGAGCTCGTCTACATAGCAATCCTCGCTCTGCCGCAGTTGCAGGGGATCGAGCCGCGCCGCCGCCACGAACGCGACCGGGTAGTCGCTGCCGGAATGCGGCGACGCGAACACAAGCGGCACCGCCGCCGCCGCGGGATGCTCGACACGCACAACCCTGGAATCCGACGCCGGAAGGTCCATCCCCGCCATTGAACCCACGAGTGCCGCGATGCGCAATCAATCAGCGCCGCGCGCCGCGCCGGACATTCTCGAGCAGGATCAGCACCAGGCCGCCGAACAGCAGCCCGCCCGCCACCGGCCCGCCGATCGCGCCGATGTCGCGCAGCACCGCCACCAGCCCGACCAGCACCAGAATCGCCGCGGCCAGCGAGCCGTCATCGACGAACAGCCCCAGCAGCTCGTCCCACACCGCGCGCAGCGTGCTCATATCCGCGCCTCCGCGATGCGCACCCCGATGATCGCCGCGAACAGGAACCCGAGCGCCATCGGCAGCAGCGAGAAATCCGCCCCCGGCCAGGCCGCCCCCACCGATTCGCCGAGCCAGAACGTGCCGAACGCGGAAAGCATGACGCCCACAAGGAATTTCAGCGTGTTCTCCGGTACCAGCGACAGCGGTCGGTGCAGCAGGAACCCCGTGGCCAGCACCAGCACAGCCGCCGCCGCGGCGCCGAGGCTCGCGGCACCGAGCAAGCCCCGCCCGGTACCCACGGCGATCACGATGAACACCACCTCCACGCCTTCCAGCAGCACGCCCTGAAACGCCACGGTGCCGGCGGCGAATTCCGGCCGGCCGCGCAGCAGCTTCCGCTCCTGGTCGAACGCCGCTTCCTCGTCGTGCAGCGGAATGCGCCCGGCCGCGCGCAGCACCGCCTTGCGCAGCCAGCGCATGCCGAACAGCAGCAACAGCAGCCCGATGACACCCTGCATCGCCTCGAGCGGCACCGCGTTCAGCAACGGCCCGAGCACGGCCACCAGCAGCACCAGCGCCGCGAGCCCCGCCCCGGTGCCCAGCAGCGCCGGCCGCCACCCGCTCGTCACGCCCACAGCGAGCACGATGGTGAACGCCTCCACCACTTCGACCAGCGAGGCAAGGAACGCGGAAAGAATGGCGGTGAGGTCATGAATCAACATGGAGGCAACCTTACGCCTCGACGCCGCCGCCGCAACGCCGGGGCGGCCCTTCGCGCCGCCCCACCTTGCGCCGGCACATCACCCCGATTACGAAGCGCCCGTCGGATGGGCGCGTAGCTCAGCGGGAGAGCACCACCTTGACACGGTGGGGGTCACAGGTTCAATCCCTGTCGCGCCCACCATCCGGCAAATCTCCTTTATAAATCAAAGTGTTGTACGTCGGTCGCCCGCGTTGTGCGCCGCCGCCGGCCGGCCTCGCCACGGCCCATTGCCAGCCTCACGCACAGGCACCACAAAGCCAGCGGCCTGATTGCGTCGCAACGGCCCAACCCGACGACCCAACGTGAACTGAGGTCCCGATGTCCAGCCCGCTCTCGCCCCTGCGCCCGCGCCGCAGCTTCATCTTCGCGCCGGGCAACCGCCCCGAGATGTTCTCCAAGGCCCTGGCGAGCGGCACGGACATCGTCTGCGTCGATCTCGAGGACGCGATCGCGCCCAAGGACAAGAATCTCGCCCGCGACGTTGCCTTCGCGGAACTTCCCCAGGCCCAGGGCCCCGAGCGGGTCGAGCGGATCATCCGCATCAATTGCCTGCGCACGCTCGACGGGATGGCCGACGTCAAGGCGTTGATCGACGCCAGGCTGCCGATCCCGGCGATCATGCTGCCAAAGGTCAAGGGCCCGGAGGAGGTGCGCAACCTCTCCGACCTGCTCGACGAGTACAAGAAGCCGACCCGGCTGCATGTCATCATCGAAACGAACGAGGCGCTGGAGGCGGCGCACGCGATCGCGCGCGCCAGCAACCGCATCGAGGCCCTGTTCTTCGGCGGCGTCGACATGGCCGCCGACCTGCGTTGCAAGTCCACATGGATGGCCCTGCAATACGCTCGCTCACGCATCGTGCATGCCGCCGCGACGCAAGGACTCGATGTCATTGACGTGCCCTATCTCGACCTCAACGACCGCGAGGGCATGCTGCGCGAGGCACGGCTTTCCGCCGAGCTCGGCTTCAGCGGCAAGGGTGCGATCCACCCGAAGCAGATCGCCGACATCAACGCGGTCTTCGCCCCCGACGCTGAGACCGTGGACCACGCCCGCCGCGTCATGGCAGCGTGGGACGCCTGCGAGGGCGGCCTCCTCGTCTTCGAGGGCAAGCTGATCGAGAAGCCGGTGCTGCGCAGCCTCGCGCGCATCCTGGTCGTCCACGACGCGACCAGCGGCTGACGCGCGGCCCCGCCGCGCGCCCCCGCCGGAACCGGGCGGCTAGCTGTCGAACGCCGAATGATAGGCGTTGAGCGCCGGCGCGCCGCCGAGATGCACGTAGAGCACCTTCGCCCCCCTCTCGAACTCGCCCGCCCTGGCCATCGCGATCACGCCCGCCATGCTCTTGCCCTCATAGACGGGGTCCGTGAGCATCCCCTCGCGCGTCGCCGCCATGCGGATCGCATCGATCGTCGCCTGGTCCGGCAGCCCGTAGTCCGGCCCGCAGAAACGCGGGTCGATCACGATGTCCTCGTCGCGGATCGCGGTGTTGAGCCCGACGGCCGCCGCCGTCTGGTGCGCGATCTTCGTCACCGCCGCGCGCGTCATCCCGGCGTTCGCCGCGGTGTCGATCCCGATCAACCGCCGTTTGCGACGTTGCGCCGCAAATCCCACCACCATTCCCGCCTGCGTCGAGCCGGTGCAGGTCGCGGTCACCACGGTGTCGAAGAACATCCCCGTCTCGTGCTCCTGCGCCGCCACCTCCTCGGCGAACCCGGCATAGCCGAGCCCGCCCAGCGGATGGTCCGAGGCGCCCGCCGGAATCGCATACGGCTTGCCGCCCGCGCGCCGGACCTGGTCAAGCGCCCGCTGCCAGCTCTCCTTCTCCGCCGTGGAATAACCCTCGCCCTCGAGGATGGTCTCGGCCCCCATGATGCGCGAGAGCAGGATGTTGCCGACCTTGTCGTAGGCCAGGTCGGGCCACTTGGTCCATTCCTCCTGCACCAGCCGGCACTTCATCCCGAGTTTGGCCGCCACCGCCGCCACCTGGCGCGTATGGTTGGACTGGATATTCCCGATCGAGACCAGCGTGTCGCAACCCTGGGCCAGCGCGTCGGCAGCGAGGAACTCGAGCTTGCGTATCTTGTTGCCGCCGAACGCCAGCCCCGAGGCGATGTCGTCGCGCTTCGCCCACAGCTCGATGCCGAGCTCGTCGGACATCCGGTCGAGCCGGTGGACGGGCGAGGGGAAGAAGGCGAGCTTGACGCGGGGAAAGCGCGAGAGGTCCATGGCGAAAATCCTGGGTTGACGGCCCCGTCCGTATAGCGCCCGCCGGCCCGCATGGGCTGCGGAAGATGCGGCCGATGACAGGTTTCGCTTGGCAGGGAAGGGTGCCTCGCCGCATCTTCCGCGCATGCAGGCGAGATCGACCGCAGAAAATTCTCAACCTGGGGAGCTGGACGCCGCCGACCGCCGCATCCTGCGCGCCCTGCAGGCCGACGGCCGCCTCTCCAACAAGGAACTCGCCGCCCGCGCCCATCTTTCGGAATCCGCCTGCCTCGCCCGCACCCGCCGCCTGTTCGAGCGCGGCACCATCCGCGCCGTCCGCGCGCATATCGACCCGGACGCGGTAGGGCAGGGCACCGTCGTCCTCGTCGGTGTCGTGCTCGACCGTTCCACCCGCGAGAGCTTCGCCGCCTTCGAGGCCGCCGTCCGCGTGCTCGCCCCGGTCCTCGAATGCCACCTGGTCGCCGGCGACGTCGATTATTTCCTCAAGGTCCGCGTCCGCGACATCGCCGGCTACAACCGCCTGCACGCGGAAAAACTCATCGCGCTGCCGGGCGTCCGCCAGGTCCGCACCTTTTTCGTCCTCGACGAGATCAAGACGGATGGATTGCTCGCCGTCTGATGCTTGCGCCCGATCCGCACATCGTCACACTCGAGCTGCCACGCGCGGAGAACCTCATGCCCCTGCATCTCTGGTTCGGACTCGTCGCCTCCGTCGCCATCCTCACCTCCATCCCCGGCCCGACAGTGGTGCTGATCACCACGCATGCGATCAGCTTCGGCCCGCGCGTCGCTTTCGCCATGGTGCTCGGCTCGGCCGTCGGCGGCGTCGTCGCTATGACACTCGCCATGGCGGGCCTCGGCGCGCTGCTTGCCACCTCGTTCCTCGTGTTCACCCTGCTGAAGCTGCTTGGCGCCGCTTACTTGATCTGGCTCGGCATGCGCCTCTGGCGCCGCGACCCCGAGGCACTCGCAGTGGAAGCCGAGGTCGTACGCCTCGGCACCCTGCGTGCCTTCGGCCACGCCTTCGTCGTGACGGCGCTGAACCCCAAGGGCATCGCCTTCCTCCTGCTGTTCCTGCCGCTCTTCATCAATCGCGCCGCACCGATCGTTCCACAAACGCTTATCATCGTTCCCACGGTCGCCGTCATAGGCCTGGTCACCGATGGACTCTATGCCCTCTTTGCCGTGCGCATGCGTGCCTTCCTTCGCCGGCCCCATGTGATGCGGCTCGCCAGCCGCGCCGGCGGTTCGCTGTTGATCGTGCTCGGTCTGGCTGCCGCCCTGCGCCGCGCCGGCTGATGCCGGGGTTGTCCCCGTCCCGCCGCGGCCCGACAATCGCATCCCCATCCGGAGCCCGCTTGTGTCCTTCCGCAGCACCGAACGCTACATCGCCACGCGCGACCTCGAGGTCGCGGTCAACGCCGCTGTCACGCTCCAGCGCCCGCTGCTGGTCAAGGGCGAGCCCGGCACCGGCAAGACCGTCCTCGCGCACGAGATCGCGGCCTCCCTCGGCCGGCCGCTCATCGAGTGGCACATCAAGTCCACCACCCGCGCCCAGCAGGGCCTTTACGAATACGACGCGGTGTCGCGCCTGCGCGACGGCCAGTTGGGCGAGGCGCGCGTGCACGACATCCGCAACTACGTCATCCCCGGCAAGCTCTGGCAGGCCTTCGTCTCGGCGGAGCCCGTCGTCGTCCTGATCGACGAGATCGACAAGGCCGATATCGAGTTCCCCAACGATCTGCTGCTCGAGCTCGACCGCATGACCTTCCACGTCTACGAAACCGGCGAGACCGTTACGGCCAGGCACCGGCCCGTCGTGATCATCACGTCGAACAACGAGAAGGAACTGCCGGACGCGTTCCTGCGCCGTTGCTTCTTTCACTACATCCGCTTCCCCGACCGCCCGACCATGCAGCGCATCGTCGATGCCCACTACCCCAACCTCCGCTCCGACCTCGCGCGCGAGGCGCTGGAGGTCTTCTTCCGCCTGCGCGACGTGCCCGGCCTGAAAAAGAAGCCCGCCACATCCGAACTTCTCGACTGGCTCAAGCTGCTGATGGCCGAGGACATGCCCGCGGAGGCCCTGCGCGCCAAGGAAGGCCAGTCCGCCATCCCGCCGCTCTACGGCGCCCTGCTCAAGAACGAGCAGGACGTCCACCTCTTCGAGCGCCTGGCGTTCCTCAATCGCCGCGGCGCATGAGATGACGCGCGCTTTGCCACTGGATAACGGGCGGCGGCCAGCGGGACGCACCTGATGTTTTCCCCGTTCATCGAAGCGCTGCGCCGGGAGGGCCTGCCGGTCTCCATCACCGAATACCTCACGCTGATGCAGGCGATGCGGGCGGGCGTGGCCAATTATGACATCGAGGATTTCTATCACCTCGCCCGCGCCACGCTGGCCAAGGACGAGCGCTATCTCGATCGTTTCGACCGCGCCTTCGCCGAGGCGTTCAAGGGCCTCGAAGCCCCGCAACCCGCCGCGGGCGACGACCTCAGGCGTGATCTGCCCGAGCAATGGCTCAGGAAACTCGCCGAAAAATTCCTCGGCTCCGAGGAACTCGCCAGGATCGAGAAACTCGGCGGCTTCGAGAAGCTGATGGAAACGCTCCGCCAGCGCCTCGCCGAGCAGCAGGGCCGCCACCAGGGCGGCAACAAATGGATCGGCACCGCCGGCACCTCGCCCTTCGGCGCCTACGGCGCGAACCCCGAGGGCGTGCGCATCGGCCAGGACAAGAGCCGCCTGCGCCGCGCGGTAAAAGTCTGGGACAGGCGCGAATTCCGCGACCTCGATTCGGACGTGGAGCTGGGCATCCGCACCCTGAAGCTCGCGCTCCGCCGCCTGCGCCGCTTCGCCCGCGAGGGTACCGCGACCGAACTCGACCTCCCGGGCACCATCCGCGACACCGCCCGCAACGCCGGCTCGCTGGAACTGCGCATGGTCCCCGAGCGCCGCAACGCCGTCAAAGTCCTCCTCCTCCTCGACATCGGCGGCTCCATGGACGACCACGTGCGTGAGAGTGCGGAACTCTTCTCCGCCGCCCGCGCCGAGTTCAAACACCTGGTTTCGTTCTATTTCCACAACTGTCCCTACGAGCGGCTCTGGACCACCAACCGCCGCCGCGCCGACAACACGCTCCCCACGGAACAGGTCCTGCGCACCTATGGCCCGGACTACAAGCTGATCCTCGTCGGCGACGCCACGATGAGCCCCTATGAGATCACCCACGAGGGCGGCAGCGTCGAACACTGGAACGCGGAACCGGGCGCCGTCTGGCTGCAGCGCCTCACCGCGCATTTCCGCCGTGCCGCCTGGCTCAACCCCCGCCCGCGCCAGTCCTGGCGCGAGGACGGCTCCGTCGGCCTCGTCCACGAGTTGATGGAGGGGCGCATGTACCCGCTCACCCTTTCCGGAATCGAAACCATGACGCGCGACCTGGTGCACTGATGGAAGCGACCGCCGCCGAGGAGATGCGCGTCCGCCGCCATCTCACCCTCGTCGCCCTGGGCCGCGCCCCGGCGGACCGCCTGCTGCGCGTCGGCCGCCTGCTCGATATCCACACCCTCACCTGGCGCCCGGACCAGGAGATCGCCATCGCCGGCAACCGCATTGCCTGGACCGGCGACGCCGGCTCGTATCCGGGTCAGGCTGGCGAACGCGTCGACCGGCAGGACCTCGCAGCCGTCCCCGGCTTCGGCGAGGTGCACAAGCACATCGAAAGCTCCCACCTCACCCCGGAATTCGAGGCCGCGCTCGTCATCCCCCACGGCAACACCTGGACCTGCGAGGCGAGCCACGAACTTTCCAACGTCGTCGGCCCGCGCAACCTCGACTTCTGGCTCGAACCAAGAAGGCGGGGCTCGCCGCTGAAGATTTTCCCGCTGCCCGGATCCGCCGTCCCGCCCACCGCCTGGGAATGCTCCGGCGGCCACTACGGTGCGGCGGAACAAGCCGCCTTCATGAGGGACCCGCGCGTCGCGGGCCTCGACGAGGTGATGGACTGGCCCGCCGTCTGGGACGAAACGAACCCCTCCCATGAACGCCTCTGGGGCATGATGGAGGCCACCATGGCCGCCCGCGGCGTGGTGGAGGGCCATGGCGCCGGCCTCACCGACCCCGCCTCCATCTCCGCCTTCGCCGCCGCCGGCCTCGCCTCCGACCACGAGGCCGCGACCACCGAGGAAGTCTGGCAGAAGCTCGTGCGTGGCATCTTCGTCGAGCTGCGCGTCCATGCCATGGAGGACGTCATCCCCGGCCTGCTCACCTCGGGCCTGTCGGAGTGGTCGCAACTCGCGTTTGCCACCGACGACCGCAGCGCCTCGGACACGCTGCGCCTCGGCGCCACGGACCACAACATCCGCACCGCCATCCGTTACGGCCTTGCACCGGAAGTCGCGATCGCCTGCGCAACGATCAACCCCGCGCGCCACATGCGCCTCACCCCGTGGGTCGGCTCGCTCGCCCCCGGCCGCTACGCCGACATCGTGCTGCTCAAGGACATCCCCACGCTCGCCATCGCCGAAGTCTGGGCGGACGGCCGTCCCGTCGCCGCCGGCGCCGACTACCTCGCTCCGGTTCCGCAAATCGCCTGGCCGGACTGGGTGACGCGCACGGTCAACATCGGCCGTAAGCTCACCGCGGAGGATTTCCGCATCACCGCCGACCCCGGCCGGGCCATGATGCACGCTGCCGTGCTGCGCCCCTTCCACTGGGCTGACGATTTCCTCGTTGAGGACCTGCCAGTCGCCGCCGGCGACGTCCAACGCGACCCCACCCGCGCCATCACCAAATTCGCCGTCGTCGATCGCCACACGGGCCAGGGCGGCGTCGCGCGCATGTTCTGGCGCGGCTGCGGCCCGGCGACCGAGGGCACGGCCCTCGCCAGTTCCCTCGGCCACGACACGCACAACATCTGGGCCGTCGGCTCCAGCGATGCCGCGATGGCGCAGGCGGTCAACGCCGTTGCCGCGATACAAGGCGGCTGGGCGCTGGTTGTCCGCAACCGTCTCGCTGCCACTGTCCGCTACGAGGTCGCCGGCCTGATGACGGCGCGCCCCGCGGCCGAACTCGACGCCGAGATGCAGGAACTCTACCGCGCCGCCGGGTCCGTGGACTGGATGCACGAGCCCACGTATTCGCCGCGCTGGCCCACGGGCTTCCCGGAGCGCCTTGCCTTCGCGACCCTCACCTGCTCGCCCTGGCGCTGGGTCCTCGTCGCCCCAACCGCGGCGGCGCCACGGGGTCTGGTCAACGTCCGCACCGGGCAGACCCACCCGGTCGTCTGGTAGCCGGCGGACCGATCGGGCTCGCCCGCCTCAGGCCACGTCGAGGCTGGAACCCGGTGCCATCGCGTAACGGCGAACGCCCCCAAGCGGGAAGCGGATGAGCCTGCCGCTGGCGCAGGCCGCGGCGATGGCGGCCTCGCACGCGTCCTGCCCGGCGCGGCGCGCGTCGGCCTCGCGCTCGGCGAGTTCGGCCTCCTCGCGATACTCCGCGTGCAGCACCGCGAGCGCGCGCATCGCCTCGGCAAGCTCCCGCTCGATGCGCATCGCAAGCGCGATCGCCACGTCAAACTGCGCCACGCGCTGCGTCGACGTCTCGCTGTCGCGAAGCTGGGCGAGCGTGGCGGCGAGGGGTGTCATCGCGCGAACCTCCATGCTGCACGGCCGCGGGCGAGCGCCGCGCGCCGTGGATTGCTTCCGATGGGCGTCGTCACCGCGCACCTCCGCGCGGCTTGCGTCACGGCCAGGCCATGCCGCCGCCGCGCGAGAGGCGTCCCGCTGAGACGGCTTGACGACATGAGCGCCTGTCGGTCACCAGACAAAGAAAGCATAACTTTCAAAAAACCACAAGAAAAATAAAACACACCTTACAATTCTGCCGCCGCGCGACGCTGGCGGCTGCAACCCTGGCCTCTGGCGGCCGGATTCGCCGCCATCGCCAAAGCCGGTCGCGTTGGCCGCGCCGGTCAATCGCGGATTGTCTCGCGCCATTTGCTCTCGATCGCCGAGCGCCGCTCCGAAAGCGTCAGCTCCAGCCGCTCGGCAAATGGTATCTGCCGCCCCAGCGCGCGCACATCCCGCCAGACGCGTTGCGCCACGATCGCGATGGTGCGCTGGTCCGTCGGCATCCCCGCCTCCCGCAACATGCGCAGCACGGCGTCGGAAACCTCGGCGAATTCCTCATCCTCCGCGCGCAGCCGCTCGCTGACGGCGGCATCGTCGAGCCGCCCCTGCGCCTCGCGCACGCCCGGGCCCGCGCCCCCCTGCCCGTCGCCGAGCAACTCGTTCGGCGTCGCGCCGAGGATCGCGCAGATGTCCCCGATCCGATGCGCCGGAAAGGTCGGATTGGCGGTTCGGAACCACTGTCCCACCGCCTGCTGCGTAATCCCCAGGCGTTGCGCGAGCTGCCGGCGGGACAGTCCGCGCTCGCGCATCAACCGCTCGAGATTCTCGGCAAATCCCATGAAGAAACCCTAACCCGAAGCCAGGCGCGCCGCACCAGAAAACAGCGCCGCTTGCTACTTTTATAAAGCGATGATTTTCAAATCCGTAGCCGCCCAACCCAAAGCCCCACCGCCGCGTCGCCCCCGGCCCGTCAATAGACCTCGACGTAGCGCGCGCACATCGCCGCCTGGTCGAGCCCCGCCACGTCGTGCAGCTCCGCCCGCTTGTGCAGGAGATAGGCGCCGAGGAGTTCCGGCCCGAGCCAGGTCTTCGCCGCCGCATCCGCCTCCAGCGCATCGAGCGCCGCGTCCAGCCCGCTCGGCAGGTCCGGGCCCGTTGCCTGCGGCTCGGCTCCGGCGCGCAACCCCTCGAGCCCCGCCCACACCAGCGCGCCGAGCGCCAGGTAGGGGCTCGCCGCGCCGTCCGCGGCCCGGAACTCCACGTTCGCCGAGGCGGCTGGATTGCTCTCGGGCAGCGTCGGCACCGGATAGAGCCGGATCGCCGCCGCGTGCTCCTGCCGCGCCACGTCCGCGCGCACCGGCGCGAGCCCGCCCGGCCGCAGCCGCAGGTAGGAGGCCGCGCTCGGCGCGGTCAGCGCGCACACTGCGGCGGCATGGCGTTGCCATCCCGCAATGAACTGCCGCATCCGGGGCGTGAGCTCGAGCGGCCCCCCCGGGTCATAGGTCGCATGCCGCCCATGCGCGTCGAGCAGGCTCGCATGGATCCGCACGCCGCCGCCCGCGCCCGTGGGGTCGAGCATCGGCGCGAACGAAACCCGACCGCCCATATGCCCCGCCACCGTCCGCGTCACCTCGCGCAGCAGCACGGCACGGTCCGCGGCGCGCAACGCCGGCCCCGGCGCGAAGCCCACCGTGTAGCCTTGCCGCGCGTATCCCGCATGAAACGTTTCGGGTCCGACTCCCGCCGCGGTCAGCGCCGCCGCGAGGTGTTCGCCGAAACTCCCCTGCGCGCGCAGCGCGGCGAACCCGAAGGCGCCCCCCGACACATCCGCGACGTCGAGATGAAAGAAATCGTGCTCGAACCCGATATGGACCCCGACGCCGAATTCCTGCTCCAGCGCCACCAGCCCGCGGCGCAGGAAGTCGCGCGGGCAGCATGCCCACGCCGTCCCGTCGAGCCGCACGATATCGGCCAGCAGCATGTGCATCCTCGGCTGCCCGTCGCCGAAATCCACCTCCACCTCGGTCGCCGGGTCGGGCATCAGCATGACGTCCTCACCTTTGCCGAAATCCGGGTCCGCGACGTGGCCAAAGCACGTCACCATGGCGCAGACCGGCGACCAGGCGATCCCGTTGGCGATGCGCGCCGGCCGGTGCGGCGCCGGCACCATCTTGCCGCGCAACTGGCCCGCGATGTCGCAGACCCCGATGCCGATCAGCGCCTCACGCTGCATCGGCGTCCTCCTGCAGGAACGGGTTGGTCCGCCGCTCGATCCCCAGTGTCGAGCCCTCGCCATGTCCGCACAGGAAGATGATGTCGTCGCCGAGCGGCAGCAGCTTCTCGCGGATCACGCCGATCAGCGCCGCATGGTCGCCATAGGGAAAATCCGCCCGCCCCACCGAGCCGCGGAACAGCACGTCGCCCACGATCGCGAAGCGCCGCGCCTGCTCGACGAACACCACATGGCCCGGCGTATGCCCGGGGCAGTGCAGCACGTCGAAACGCAGCGGCCCGAGCGAAAGCGTCTCGCCTTCCTCAAGCCACCGGTCCGGCAGCACGTTCTCTAGTCCTGACAGCCCGAAACGCCGCGCGCTCTCCTCGATCCCCTCGAGCAGGAACCGGTCGCGCGCATCGGGGCCGATCAGCGGCACATCCCCTCCCTGCCGCTCTTCCAGCGCCGCCTTCAGCGCCTTCGCCCCGCCCGCGTGATCCAGATGCCCATGCGTGAGCCACAGCGCCTCGACCTTGAGCCCCAGATGCTCGATGCCGCGCATGATCTCCGGCGCGTCCCCGCCGGGATCGACCACCACGGCGCACTTCGTCGCCTCCTCCCACAGCAGCGTGCAATTCTGCTGCAGTGGTGTGACCGGGATGATGGCAACGCGGAAATCGCTCTCTGGCATGGAGGCTATCCAGGTGAATTCTGTCGCCACGCTGCGGCGGAACCCCCGCCTGCGCAACCCCGCGGTCAGATGGCGTCGGTATCCAGAGCGTACCCCGCGGCGCGCACGGTGCGCACCACGTCGAGCTCACCCTCGCCGTTGATGGACTTGCGCAGCCGCCGGATATGCACATCGACGGTGCGCGGCTCCACATGGATGTCCTTGCCCCACACCGCGTCCAGCAGCTCCTCGCGCGCGAACACGCGCCGCGGGTGCTGCATCAGGAACTCCAGCAGCCGGAATTCGGTCGGTCCCAGATGCACCGGCCGGTCGTTGCGATAGACGCGATGCGCCGCCAGATCCATCGTGATGTCGTGGAACGAAAGCTTGCCCTTGCCCGGCACCGCGCTGGCCCGCCGCAACAGCGCGCGCACCCGCGCCAGCAGCGCCTCGATGCTGAACGGCTTGGC
>DAHUXX010000239.1 GCA_027306955.1 Acetobacteraceae bacterium
ACCAAGATGATGACGCTCTACATGACGTTCGAGGCGCTCAGGGACCGTCGCATCACGCTCAACGAGCTGGTCCCCGTCTCCGAGCACTGCGCGTCGATGCAGCCGACCAAGCTCGGCCTGATACCCGGCGTCACCAGGCTCACCGTCCGCGACGCGATCCTCGGCATGGTCACGCTCTCGGCCAACGACGCTGCCTGCGCGATGGGCGAGATGCTCGCCGGCGGCAGCGAGGCTCGTTTCGCTCAGATGATGACGCTGCGCGCGCGCGGGCTCGGAATGACCCACACGATTTATCGCAACGCCTCGGGCCTGCCGACGCCGCAGAACATCACCACGGTGCGCGACATCGCCACGCTCGCGCGCCACCTGATCTACGATTTCCCCGTCTATTACCATTATTTTTCTGTGCGCAGCTTCATCTTCCACGGCCGCACGATCTTCGGCCACGACGATCTGCTCGGCACCTATCCCGGCGTCGACGGCCTCAAGACCGGCTTCACCGATCTGTCCGGCTTCAACCTGTGCACATCGGCGGTCCGCGACGGGGTGCGGCTTATCGGCGTGGTCGTGGGCTTCGGCAATCCGTGGCACCGCGACGCCGACATGCGCCACCTGCTCAACATTGGCTTCCGCGAGGTCTGCGTGCTGCCGGGCGGCAGCCCCGGGCTGCACCTGGTGACGCAGGCTGTGGCGGCCACCATGCCGCATCCAGTTCTCCCGCGCCCTGTTATCGCACATCCGGCCGTGGAGCACCCGACCGAGGGGCACCCGGCCGTCGCGCATGCGCCGGCCGCGTCCCGGCCGGTGGCGGCGCCGCCCGGCTACCTGGTGAACGTCGGCGCCTACGCGTCATGGCCCGCGGCGCAGCATGCCGCGATCCTGGCGCACAGCGTGCTCGGCGCCGGCACAATCCGCGTGGTGCCGGCCGGCACACCGGCGCACCGGCTGTGGGGCGCACAGCTCACCGGCTTCAGTTACGGCTCCGCGGAGGGCGCGTGCCACACCCTGGCGCAACATCGTCTGCCCTGCGAGCCGGCGCGGACGTGAGCCGCTTCAGGCGGCGGGCGTCTCCAGGACCAGCGTCGGCGGCGGTTTCCTGATCGAGCCGATAAGCGCCCGCACCTCGGCGCGCGCCGCGACGTGGCTCATGCCGAGCGAAATGCCGAGCCCTGCCTCGCGCACGTCCATCAGCGTCAACCCCTGCAGGTAGAGCTCACGGAAGATCACCCGCTCGCCGAAGCCGCGCACGGTGCGGAAGCCAATGCGCTTGGCCAGCACGTCAAGCGTGGCGCCGACATCACGCTTGTTGCGGGCCTCGGCCGCGCCCAGCCGGTTGCGCATCACGATCCAGTCGATGCGGCCGCGGTCGCGCGAGAACCGCGTCTTGCGCGCCTGCCACACCATCTCGCTGTAGATGCTCGGCCGCACCACCTCGTGGTTGTCGGGATCGACGGTCGCCAGCATCGCGAAATCGACGAAGCTGTCGTTGATCGGCGTGATCAGCGTGTCCGCATGCGCGTGGCCGAGGCGCGAGAGATGCGTATCCGCACCGGGGCAGTCGATCACCACGATGTCGTTATGGCGCGACAGCTCGTGCATCGCCGCCTCGAAGCGCGCGCGCTCGTCGGCCTCCGCCTCGGCGCGGCTGTCTGCCTCCGAGCGGGGGATGCTCGCCCGCGCGGGCAGCGGCAGCGCGATGCCGCGCGCCTGCGCGAAGGCAGCACGCGCCTCGAGATAGCGGGAGAGCGTGCCTTGCCGCGCGTCGAGGTCAATGGCGCCGACGCGATACCCGTCGCGCAGCAGTCCCACGATGATGTGCATCGCCGCAGTCGACTTCCCGGAGCCGCCCTTCTCGTTGCCGAGCACGACGACCTGCGCGCGTTTCTCGATCCCGATCGTCCCCATCCTGCCCCCGTTCGTCCCGCCGGACCTGCCTGTCCGAGTCGCGGGATGAATGATGCCAAGCGGGGCGGCCGTGAGTCTATCGCGGGCGCTTGATGCCCGGGTGCCGCCTCAGCGCCCGGTCAGGATGCGCTCGACCAACTGCTTGACGGTGGGGATGAAGCCGTTGCCGTAGAACGGATCGGAGGCAAAACGGTAGGCGTTGTGGCCGGAGAACATCAGGTTGTTCTCCAGCACGGCTTCGTTGTCACCGTGATGCGCGATGTCCTGCAGCGTCTTCTGGATGCAGAAGCTGCGCGGATCGGCCTTCTTGCCGTTGTCGTAGTCAGGCCCTTCCTGCGACCAGTTGGAGAAGCGGCACTGGCTCAGGCAGCCCATGCAGGCGGCCTGGTCACGCAGGATTTCGCGCGCCTTCTCCGGCGTCACGAAGATCAGCGTCGAGTCGGGCGTGCGCAGCGCCTCGGTGAAGCCCTGCTTTTCCCACGCGTGCACGTGCTCGAGGTCGCTCGGCACCAGAAACGCGGAGCGCTTGCGCGGCCCCACGCCGTATTCCGCCTGGTGCTCGCCGACCGGCTCCGGCGAATAGGCCACCTGCCGCTCGCCGCGCTCGCGCAGTTCCTGGATGAAGGCGTTGTTGACCGCAGAGCTGTAGAACCCCGTGGGCGAGAAGCGGTTGAGGAAGACATCACCCTTCTTCAGCGTCAGCAGCGTGCGCTTCCACGCCTCGGCAATCGGGCTTTCGGTGGTTACCAGCGGCCGCGTGCCGAACTGGAAGGCGATCGGCCCAAGCTCCGGGTTGTCGATCCAGTCCTCCCATTCCTCGAGCCACCACACGCCGCCGGCCATGATGATTGGCACCTGGTCGAGCCCGAAGGTGCGCATCAGCCGCCGCAGCTCCAGCACGCGCGGCAGCGGGCTCTGTGGTTCGTTCGGGTCCTCGCTGTTGGACAGGCCATTATGCCCGCCGGCGAGCCATGGGTCCTCGTAGACCACGCCGCCGAGCAGCTCGCCCACCTTGGAGTAGGCGCGCTTCCACAGCGCGTTGAAGGCGCGCGCGGAGGAGACGATCGGGTAGTAGTGCACGCCGAACCGTGCCGCGATCTCCGAAAGGCGATAGGGCATCCCGGCGCCGCAGGTGATGCCGTTGATCAGGCCCTTCGCGCCCTCGAGGATGCCGGTGATGACGCGTTCCGCCCCGCCCATCTCCCACAGGATGTTGGCGTGGATGCGCGCTTTGGGCCCGCCGATGTCCCGCGCCTTGCGCGCCTGCGCGAGGCCGCCGGCGATGGCGTAGGCCACCAGCTCCTCGTGCCGGTCGCGTCGCGTGCGGCCGTGGTAAATTTGTGGAATCACAGCGCCGGTGGCGTCGTAGCTGTCCGCGTTGACGGCGGACAGCGTGCCGACGCCCCCCGCCTTGGCCCAGTGCCCGGCGGTGGTGCCGTTGGAGATGGCAACGCCCTTGCCACCCTCGACGAGCGGCAGCACGTCCACCCCGCCCATGCGGATTGCGTTGATCGCCTTCATGAGGTGGCCAACGTCCCTTTCCGTATCGTTGCTGTCGCAAGCGTCATTCTTAAGTAACAGCTTGTCCACGCGATTGCACGCGCCACCCGCTCCCGCCGGCCTGCGTTCGCAGGCGATGGCGGATGCGGGTGGTCATGCATCACCGGGGTCGTGGCGGCAGAGCCTCAGACCGCGGGCTGCGGAGCCTGGGCCGGATCGGCTCCATCGCCCCGATCCTTGTCCCGCCTGCCACCCTTGGGCCCGACCTTGTCCGCGATGTCCTCGCCGGTCGCCTGGTCGACGACGCGCATCGAGAGTTTCACCTTGCCGCGCTCGTCGAAGCCGACCACTTTCACCTTCACCGCGTCGCCGACATTGACCACATCGCCGGTCTTGGCCACGCGCCCCTGCGCCAGCTCGCTGATATGCACGAGCCCGTCGCGCGAGCCGAGGAAGTTCACGAAGGCGCCGAACTCGGCGATCTTCACCACCTTGCCGGTGTAGATCACGCCGATCTCCGGCTCCGCCACGATGCCGCGGATCCAGTCGATGGCTTTCTGCGCCTGGTCCCCGTCGGTCGCGGCGATCTTGATCGTGCCGTCGTCCTCGATGTCGATCTTGGTGCCGGTCTGCTCGACGATCTCGCGGATCACCTTGCCGCCGGTGCCTATCACCTCGCGGATCTTGTCCTTGGGCACGTTGATGATGGTGATGCGCGGTGCGGTCGCCGCCACGTCATCGCGCGCCCCGGTGATGGCCTTGGCCATCTCGCCCAGGATGTGCATGCGCCCGTCGCGCGCCTGCGCCAGCGCCACCTTCATGATCTCCGGCGTGATGGACGTGATCTTGATGTCCATCTGCAACGAGGTGACGCCCTTCTCGGTGCCCGCCACCTTGAAGTCCATGTCGCCGAGATGGTCCTCGTCGCCGAGGATGTCGGAGAGCACCGCGAAGCCGCGGTCCTCCTTGATCAGCCCCATCGCGATGCCCGCCACCGACCGCGGCAGCGGCACGCCCGCGTCCATCAGCGCGAGCGAGGAGCCGCAAACCGTCGCCATCGAGGACGAGCCGTTGCTCTCGGTGATCTCGGAGACGACGCGCAGCGTGTAGGGGAAGGTCTCCTTGGCCGGCAGCAGCGGATGGATCGCCCGCCAGGCGAGCTTGCCGTGGCCGATCTCGCGCCGCCCGGGGGAGCCCATGCGGCCGGTCTCGCCCACCGAGTAGGGCGGGAAATTGTAGTGCAGCATGAAATGCTCGCGGTACTCGCCGGCGAGCGCGTCCACGATCTGCTCGTCCTGCCCGGTGCCGAGGGTTGCCACGCACAGCGCCTGGGTTTCGCCGCGGGTGAACAGTGCGGATCCATGGGCACGCGGCAGCACGCCCACCTCAGCGACGATCGGGCGCACCGTCCTGGTGTCGCGCCCGTCGATGCGCAGGCCGGTGTCGAGGATCGCGTTGCGCACGATGTCGGCCTCGAGGTCCTTGAACAGTCCCTTGGCCTTCTCGGCATCGATCCCCTCGGCGACGAGCGCCGCGGCGGCTTGCTTCTTCGCGGCGGCAACCGCGTCCTGGCGGACCTGCTTCTGTGGCTCGCGATAGGCGGCGGCGAGGCCGGTGCGGGCCAGCGCATCGACGCGGGCGGCGAGCGTCTTCTCTTCCTCGCTCTGCTCCGGCAGCGGCCACGGATCCTTCGCGGCACGCTCGGCGAGCTCGATGATCGCCTGGATCACCGGCTGGAACGCCGCATGCCCGAACGTGACGGCGCCGAGCATGACCTCCTCGGAAAGCTCCTGCGCCTCGCTCTCCACCATCAGCACGCCCTCGGACGTGCCGGCGACGACCAGCTCGAGCTCGGAGGTCTCGCGCTGATCGGCGGTCGGGTTCAGGATGTACTGGCCGTCCTTGTAGCCGACGCGCGCGCCTGCCACCGGCCCGAAGAACGGAATGCCCGAGAGTGTCAGCGCCGCGGAGCAGCCAACCATGGCGACGACATCGGGATCGTTCTCGAGGTCATGGCTCAGCACCGTCGCGATGACCTGCACCTCGTTGCGGAACCCGTTCGGGAACAGCGGGCGGATCGGCCGGTCGATCAGGCGCGAGATCAGCGTCTCGGCCTCCGAGGGCCGGCCCTCGCGGCGGAAGAACCCGCCTGGAATCTTGCCCGCGGCGAAGGCCTTTTCCTGGTAGTTCACGGTGAGCGGGAAGAAATCCTGCCCGGGCTTGGTCGTGCGCGCGCCGACCACGGTGCATAGCACGATGGTGTCGCCGTACCGCGCCATCACGGCGCCGTCGGCCTGCCGGGCGACCTTGCCCGTCTCCAGCACGAGCTTGCGTCCGCCCCAGTCGATTTCCTTACGGAAATGATTGAACATTCGTAACGTCCTTTCGATCCCCGCGCGGCATGGCCCCGGCCGAACGCGTTCCCCCTTCGGTCCTTGGCGGGGAAGGCGGCGACTCGGGCGGCATGGGGCGGCGACCTTGGAGGTCTGACCCTGTCGGGTCTGCCGCGTCGGCCCCATGATGCGCGCGTTGGCGGCATGCGGAGGGGCCAGACCATGTGGCCGGAGGCGCCGCCACGTAATCCCCGTGAGTGGGAACCGTGACGACCTTCGGTCCGCCGCGTGGGCGGTGACCCCGGGACCCTTCCCGGGGGTCGGCGTTGCCCCGCACCACCATGGCGCGAGGTTCGTGCGGCAACCGGTACTGCGTTCTACGTAGGAACGCCGGTGCCGGATGCCAGGGCCGCGCTCAGCGGCGCAGGTTCAGCCGTGCGATCAGCGCCTCGTAGCGGGCCTTGTCGCGATCGCGCAGATAGTCGAGCAGCCGGCGGCGGCGGCCCACCAGCATCAGCAGGCCACGGCGGCTGTGGAAGTCCTTGGCATGCGTCTTGAGGTGCTCGGTGAGGTTCCCGATGCGCTCGGAGAGCAGGGCGACCTGGACCTCGGGGCTGCCGGTATCGCCCGGCTTGTTTGCATGGTCGGTGATGAGCGCCTGCCGGCGCTCGGCGGTGATCGACATCGCAAAACTCCTCATCGTTCGGGGTTGCGCGCCCTGCCACCAAGGACCGTCCGGGCCTACAGCAGCCGCTCCGGCTTCAACCACCCGTCTTCCAGGCGGCAAAGGCCGAGGACGCGGCTCCCCGCCATGGCGCGGACGATCCCGCCCTCGGGATCGGCCGAGCCCGGAATCCGGGCCAGCAATGGTACGAGGCCCAGGGCCCGTCCGTGGCTCAGCTCGGCGGCCTCCGCTGCGGTCAGGGCCAGCGCCGGGATGTCGGCCAGCGCGGTCGCGACCGGAAGCAGCAGGTCCGGGGAAGCGGGCGCGGTATCCTCTCCTTCGAGCAGATTGTCCAGCGCAAAGGCCTGCGCCTCGGTAAAGGGACCTACGCGCAGCCGGCGCAGCGCCACGACATGGCCAACCGTTCCCACCGCGCGGGCGAGATCGCGGGCCAGGCTGCGCATGTAAACCCCCTTGCCGGAGGCGACCTCGAAGATCGCGGTGTCGGTGTCCGGCCGCTCGATCAGTTCGAACCGGTCGACCCGCGCCGGCCGCGGCGGCAGTTCCGGGGCCTGGCCGGCGCGCGCCAGGTCATAGGCCCGCTCGCCGGCCACCTTGATGGCCGAGAACGCCGGCGGCACCTGCATGATCTCGCCCCGGAAGGCGGGCAGCGCCACGCGGATCGCCTCATCGGTCGGCCGCGCCTCGGACGTCGCGACGACCTGCCCGTCGGCGTCATCGGTGTCGCGTGCCTCGCCGAAGCGCAGCGTGAATCGGTACAGCTTGGTGCCGTCCATCACATAGGGAACGGTCTTGGTCGCCGATCCGAAGGCGATCGGCAGCACGCCGGTCGCGAGCGGGTCGAGCGTGCCGCCATGCCCCGCCTTGCGCGCGTCGAAGCGCCGGCGCAGGCGGTTGACCATATCCGTGCTGGTGGGGCCGGCGGGCTTGTCGAGGATCAGCCACCCGTCCAGTGCCCGGCCTTTCTGCCGGCGCATCGCTTAGTCGTTCTCGTCGTCGTGCGGCGGCGCGAGGTCTCGCGCGACCTGCGGCGTGCGGAGCAGCGCCTCGATCCCCGCCGCCTGGTCGAGTGTCGCGTCGGCCGCGAACACGATCTCCGGCGCGAGGCGCAGCTTCAGCGCCCGTGCGATAGCGCCGCGCAGATGCACCGCACCGCGGTTCAGCGCCGGCAACAGCAGATCGACGTCCGACCGGCCGAGACGCGCAACAAAGACGGTCGCCCGCCGCAGGTCGGGGCTCACGCAGACGCGCGTCACGGTGAGGTTCGCTGCCTCCAGCGCCGGGTCGCGCAACTCCCCGCGCGCCATCAGGTTGGCGAGCTCGTGGCGCATGGCCTCGGCCACCCGCAGCTGCCGCTGCGAGGGCGCGCCCTTCGGTGCGGCAGTTCCCCTCGATCCGCCTCGGGTCAAGCGGCGATCAGCTCCGTCTCGAAGCATTCGACGACGTCGCCTTCCCTAAGGTCATGGAAATTCGCGAAGGAGAGGCCGCATTCATAGCCTCGCGCGACTTCGCGCACGTCGTCCTTGAAGCGCTTGAGCTGCGACAGCTCGCCGGTGTGGATCACCACGCCCTCGCGCAGCACCCGTACGCCGGCGCCGCGCTTGACCAGGCCTTCCGTCACCATGCAGCCGGCGACCTTGCCGACCTTGGTGATCTCGAAGACCTTGCGCACCTCGGCGTAGCCCAGGAACTTCTCGCGTGCCTTCGGTGCCGTCTTGCCGCGCACCAGCTCCGCCACGTCGTCGGCGACGTCGTAGATGATAGAGTAGTAGCGGATATCCACGCCCTCGCGTTGCGCCAGGTCGCGCGCCTGCGAGGTCGCGCGCACGTTGAAGGCGAGGATGACCGCGGACGACGCCTTGGCGAGCTGGATGTCGCTCTCGGTGATCTGCCCGACGCCCGAGAGCAGCACGCGCACGCGCACCTCCTCGGTCGCCGGCTTCTGCACCACGGCGGCGAGCGCCTCGGCACTGCCCTGCACGTCGGCCTTGATGACGACGGCGACTTCCTTCTGCTCGCCGGCCTGGATTCGGGCCAGCATCTGGTCGAGCGTGCCCCGCGCGGCGCCCATGGCGCCGGCCGCCTTGTCGCGCACCTTGCGCTGGCGGAACTCGGAGATCTCGCGCGCCCGGCTCTCGTTCTCCACCGCGACGAACGGCTCGCCCGCGACCGGCACGCCAGACAGGCCGAGGATCTCGACCGGGCTCGATGGCCCCGCGTCCTTCAGCGCGCGGCCCTTGTCGTCGAGCATCGCGCGCACGCGGCCCCATTCGGCGCCGGCGACGACGATGTCGCCCTGGTGCAGCGAGCCCTTCTGCACCAGCACGGTCGCGACCGGCCCGCGGCCGCGGTCGAGCCGGCTCTCGATCACCGCACCCTCGGCCGCGCGCCCGGGATTGGCCGTGAGGTCGAGCAGCTCCGCCTGGAGCAGGATCGCTTCTTCCAGCTTGTCGAGCCCGATGCGCTTCAGCGCCGAGACCTCCACGTCCTGGGTTTCGCCGCCCATCTGCTCGACCACCACCTCGTGGCTGAGCAGCGCCTGGCGCACCCGGTCCGGATTCGCGTCCGGCTTGTCCATCTTGTTGATGGCGACGATCAGCGGGGCACCCGCCGCCCTGGCGTGGCGGATCGCCTCGATGGTCTGCGGCATCACGCCGTCGTCGGCGGCGACCACCAGCACCACGATGTCCGTCACCCCGGCGCCGCGCGCGCGCATCGCCGGGAACGCCTCGTGGCCCGGCGTGTCCAGGAAGGTGATGCGCGCCCCGGAGGGCAGCTGCACCTGGTAGGCGCCGATATGCTGGGTGATGCCGCCGGCCTCGCCGGCCGCGACGTCGGTCGCGCGCAGCGCATCCAACAGGCTGGTCTTGCCGTGGTCGACATGGCCCATGACGGTGACCACCGGCGGACGGGGCAGCAGCTCGCCCTCAGTATCCCTCGCCCCTTCGAGCCCGCTCTCCACGTCGTCCTCGGAGACGCGGCGCGCACGGTGGCCGAATTCCTGGACGAGCAGCTCTGCGGTATCGGCATCGAGCGACTGGGTGACGGTCGCCATCACCCCCATCTTCATCAGCGCCTTGACCACGTCGCCGGTGCGCGCGGCCATGCGCGAGGCGAGTTCCTGCACGGTGATCGCATCCGGGATCACCACGTCGCGCACCACCTTCACCTGGTCGGCGCGCAGCGCCTCGAGTTCCGCCTGGCGCCGCTCGCGCTCACGCTGGCGGCGCACCGAGGCGAGCGAGCGCACCCGGTCGTCCTCGCCCTCGATCGCGGCCTGCACGTCGATGCGGCCGGCGCGGCGGCGATCATCGCCGCCTTTCTTGGGGGCTGTGACCTGCGGCTTGCGTGGCGGCACCGCGGTGCCGGGGCGGCGTGCCGGGCGTTCGTCCTCCTCCTCCGCGGCGGGCCGGG
>DAHUXX010000243.1 GCA_027306955.1 Acetobacteraceae bacterium
GTCGCCGATGGCGGGCGCGTGGCCGCCCGGCAGCAGGTCCTCCGCGCCGCCGCGGCGCAGCTTGTCCTCGCTGCTCGCCCATTCGAAGCCGACGCGCGAATGTACCGGCCAGCCTTCCTCGGCGCAGCGGATCGCAGGAAGCAGCAGCTCGTCGAGCCCCCTGGTGCCGTGCGCCGCGAGCAGCGTCTCCCAGGCGCTGATGGCACCCGGGACCGTGACGGAGTGCGCCGATTGCGGATCGAGCGCCGTGATGCCGTTGCGCTCGAAGAAATCGATATTGGCCGCCGCCGGCGCCCTTCCGGAGCCGTTGAGCGCGACGACGCCCCCCGCGGCCGGCGCGTAGAGGCAGAAACAGTCGCCGCCGATCCCCGTCGATTGCGGCTCGATCACGCAGAGCACGGCGCAGGCGGCGATGGCGGCATCCAGCGCGTTGCCGCCGGCGCGCAGCACGTCGAGTGCCGTGAGGGTCGCCAGCGGCATCGAGGTGGCCGCCATTCCCTGGGTCGCATAGACGGGGCTGCGCCCCGGAGCGTGGAAATCGCGCATTGTCCCCCCTTCGGATGGCCGAACGTCTCGCATGCACCGCCCCCATTGGCAACCGCGCGCCAAGCGGCGATCCTGTGCGGAATTCGCGGGAGCAGCCGGTGGCGACGATCGAGGATTTCGACAGGATCGACATCAGGGTGGGGCGCGTGATCGAGGCCCTGCCCTTCCCCGAGGCGCGCAAGCCCTCAATCAGGCTGCGCATCGATTTCGGGCCGGACATCGGCGTCCGGCAGTCCTCGGCGCAGATCACGGTGCACTACACGCCCGAGACGTTGCAGGGCCGGCTGGTGCTGGCGGTGGTGAACTTCCCGCCGCGCCGCATCGCGGGCTTCCCCTCCGAGGTGCTGACGCTCGGCGTGCCGGACCCCGAGGGCGAGGTGGTGCTGCTGCGGCCGGACGAGGACGTGCCGCTCGGCGCGCGGATGTTCTGATGGCGGAGCGGTATTACGCGGTCACCTGGGACCAGCTGCATCGCGACGCGCGCGCGCTCGCCTGGCGGCTGATGGGCAGCGGCCCGTGGCGCGGCATCGTCGCCATCACCCGCGGCGGGCTGATCCCGGCCGCCATCGTCGCGCGCGAGCTGGAAATCCGTCTGATCGAGAGCGTCTCCATCGTCACCTACGACGAGGAGTCGAAGGGCCAGCCGCGCATCACCAAGGCGCCGGTGGCCGCCGGCGACGGCGAGGGGTTTCTCATCGTCGACGACCTGGTGGACACCGGCACCACGGCGCGGATCGTGCGCGGCCTGCTGCCAAAGGCGCATTTCGCCGCGGTCTACGCCAAGCCCGCGGGCAAGCCGCTGGTCGACACGTTCATCACCGAGGTGAGCCAGGACACGTGGATCCTGTTCCCCTGGGACACCGAGCCGCAATTCGCCCCGCCCCTGGCCCGGCGCCAGGAAGCCCCGAACTGAGCGGCGGGCCATGGCCAATCCCTGGATCTGCGCCACCTGCGGCGCGCATTTCCCCGAGGCGCAGGCGCCGCCCGCCGCCTGCCCGATCTGCGAGGACGCGCGTCAATACGTGCCGCCGACCGGCCAGGCCTGGACCCGCCACGCGAGCCTCGCGCGCGGGCACCGCAACGCGTTCCACCTCTACGAGCCGGGTCTGTTCGGCATCGGCACCGTGCCTGCCTTTGCCATCGGCCAGCGCGCGCTGCTGATCCAGGCGAAGGGCGGCAACATCCTCTGGGACTGCATCAGCCTGCTCGACGACGCGACGGTCGCGATCGTTCGCGCGCTGGGCGGCGTGGCCGCCATCGCCGTCTCGCACCCGCACTATTACTCGGGCATCGCCGCCTGGGCGCATGCGTTCGGGGCGCGGGTGCTGCTGCACGAGGCGGACCGGGAATGGGTGACACACCCGGACCCCGCGATCACATTCTGGTCCGGCGAGCGGCACGCGCTCGCGGACGGCATCACGCTGATCAACACCGGCGGTCATTTCGAGGGCAGCACGGTGCTGCACTGGGCGGCGGGCGCCGGGGGGCGCGGCGCGGTGCTCTCCGGCGACAACCTGCAGGTGGTGCAGGACCGGCGCTACGTGAGCTTCATGCGCAGCTACCCGAACTATACCCCGCTGGCCGCCGCCGCGGTCCGGCGCATCGAGGCGAGCCTCGCGGATTGCGCGTTCGAGCGGATCTACGGCGCCTGGTGGGGGATGGTCGTGACGGACGACGGCAGGGCGGCGCTCGAGCGGTCCGTCGCGCGCTACGTGGCGGCGATCGGCGGCTGAGCCTCCTCCTCGCGGCTGGCGCGCACGCGCCCGACGCGCCGTCCGTCCATCGCCAGCACCTCGAACTGCCAGCCTCCGAAAACGCTGCGGTCGCCGACGCGCGGCACGCGGCGCAGCAACGCCAGCAGCAGGCCACCCAGCGTGTGGTACTGGCCCTCGGACGGCAGCGGCGGCAGGGCAAGCCGCGCCTTCGCCTCGTCCACCGGCATCAGCCCGTCGAGCAGCAGCTCGCGCGCCTCCTCGCCCTCGGCGGTGGCGCCGGCCGGCGCCGCGTCCTCCGGAACGCCGACCATGGCATCCAGCACGTCGGTCGCCGTCACCACGCCCTCGAAGCTGCCGTACTCGTCGAGCACCAGCGCGAGGCCGATCTCGTCGTCGCGGAACCGCTCCAGCGCATCGAGCGCGGTGATCGTGTCCGGAATGACGATCGGCTTGGCCAGCACCGCCGCGAGGTCGATGTTCCTGCCGGCGACCTTCTGCGCCAGCACGTCCTTCGCCCGCACCACGCCGACCACGTTGTCCACGCGCCCTTCGCAGACCACGAAGCGCGACTGCGGCGAGGAGGCGATGGTGCGCAGGATCTCCGCCTCGCTGTCGGTGCGGTCGATCCACACCAGCTCCGTGCGCGGCGTCATGATGGCGCGCGCCGGCTTGTCGGCGAGGCGCAGGACGCGCTCGATCATATCGCGCTCCCCGGTCTCGATCACCCCACTGCGCTCGCCCTCGGCGAGCAGCACCTTGAGCTCCTCCTCGGTCACGTCCTCGTTCGCCTCGCCGGCGGCACCAAAGCCGCGCAGCACCAGGCGGGACGCGGAGGAGAGCACCCAGACCAGCGGCCAGCCGGCCGCGGTCATGGCCCGAACGGGCCGTGCCAGCGCCATGGCGAAGCGTTCCGGCGCGCGCAGGGTGAGTTGCTTGGGCACCAGCTCGCCCAGCAGCAGCGTGAGCAGCGTCACCACCACCACGGAGAGGACGAGGGAGAGGCTGCCGGCGAAGGACGCCGTGGCGCCGGACCGCACCAGGAACGGCTCGATGGCCTGGGAAAGCGGTTCGCCGCCGAACACGCCGATCAGCACGCCGACCAGCGTCACCCCGGCCTGGAGCACCGGAATGAAGTGCTCCGGCCGCTCGACGAGCTCCCGCGCGCCCAGCGCCCCGGCGACGCCGCGCGTCTCCAGCGCCGCGAGCCGGTTGCGGTTGGCCGAGACCAGCGCGATCTCGCTCATCGAGAGCAGGGCGTTGACCCCGATCAGCAACGCGACGATGACAACATCCCAGACCGCCGACATGACGCCCCTTCCCGCAACATCCGGGTTCCGCAAGACTCCGGGGGCGAGGATAGCGATGCCCAGCCCCGCAAGCGATGCCCGGCATGCCATGGCGCCCGTGCCCGGGGAGAGGAGCCAGGAGATGAGACGATGAACACCCGCCTGCCCTCGGCCGCCATCCTGCTGGGTACGGCCGGCGTGCTGCCGTTCCTCGGCCTGGCGCTGGCCGCCCTGTCGCGGGGGGAGCCGGAAGCGACCCGGCTCGTCGGCCTGCTGGTGGGCTACGGCGCGGTGATCCTTTCCTTCCTCGGCGCGGTGCACTGGGGCCTGGTGCTCGCGGCTCCGCAGGCGGAGCAGCCAGTGCTGCGCCTCTCACTCGGCGTGGTGCCGGCGCTCGCCGGCTGGGTGGCGCTGTGGCTGGACCGGACGGGGGTGCCGGCGCTGGCGCTGGCCCTGCTGATCGCCGCCTTCCTCGTCGTCGTCGGCGTCGAGCGCAGCTTGGCCGCCCGCGGCTGGCTGCCGGGCGGGTATCTCTGGCTGCGCTACATGCTCACCCTCGTCGTCGTGCTGATCCTGGCGACGGTGCTGACGCTGCGCCTGCTGGGCGCGCGGATCGTGTTGTAGGAGGCCGCGATGGATCGTTCCGACATGCTGGCGAGGCTGCGCGCCGCCCGCGTGGTGCCGGTGGTGCGCATGAAGAGCAGCGCCAACGCCGAACGCGCGGTCGGCTGGATGCGCGATGAAGGGCTGACTGTCTTCGAGATCACCATGACGGTGCCGGGGGCGGTCGATCTCATCGCGACGCTGGCGCGCGACCCCACGCTGCTGGTGGGCGCGGGCACGGTGCCGGACGCGGCGGCGGCGCGCGCGTGCCTCGCCGCCGGGGCGCGCTTCATCGTCGCCCCCTGGGTCGATGCGGCACTCGCCGGGCCGTGCCGGGAAGCCGGCGCCGCGCTGATGTTGGGTGCGCTCTCGCCCACCGAGGTGCGCGCGGCGCTGGCGGCCGGCGCCGACGTGGTGAAGATCTTTCCCGCCTCCTCCGCCGGCGGGCCGGCGCATATCAGGGCGCTCGCATCCGTGTTCCCCGGCGTGGCGTTCTGCCCTACCGGCGGCATCGCGCCCGGCGATGTCGGGGCCTATCTCGCGGCCGGCGCGGCCTTCGTCGGCATCGGCGGCGCGCTGGTCGACGAGAAGGCCGCGGCCGCCGGCGACCGCGCCGCGATCGCCGCCGCCGCGCGCGCAGTGCTGGCATGAGCGCGGGGACGCGCGTCGACCTGGTCTCGATGGGCGAGCCGATGCTGGAGCTGAACGCGCAGCCAGCGGATGCGGCGGGGCGGCGGCTCTACCTCGAAGGTTTCGGCGGCGATACATCCAACGCCGCCATCGCCGCCGCGCGCCAGGGCGCCTCGGTCGCCTATGCGACCGCGGTCGGGCGCGACGATGCCGGCGAGCGCTTCCTCGCCCTGTGGCGCGCGGAGGGCGTGAACACCGAGGCGGTGAAGATCGATGCGACGCGGCCGACAGCGCTCTACCTCGTGACGCACGGCGCGAGCGGGCATCAGTTTCATTTCTACCGCGCCGGCTCCGCCGCCAGCGCCTATGCGCCCGCCGACGTGCCCGACGCGATGATCGCCAGGAGCCGGATCTTCTATGCCTCGGGCATCAGCCAGGGGATTTCTGATACCGCGGCCGACGCGGTGCTGCACGCGATCGCGGTGGCGCGGCACAACCAGGTGCGTGTCGCCTTCGGAACGAATTACCGCCCGCGCCTGTGGCCGCGCGCGCGCGCCGCGGCGCTGATCCACGCGGCGGCGCGCCAGGCCGACATCCTGCTCGCCAGCATCGAGGACGCGACCGCGCTCGCCGGCACCGGCGACGCCCATGCCGCCGCCGATTTCTACCAGCGCCTCGGCCCCGCGCTCGTCGTCATCACCCTGGGCGCGGACGGCGCGTTGCTCGCGGACGGGGAGAGGCGCGTGCGCATCCCCGCCTTGCCCGGCCCCGTGGTGGACGCGACCGGGGCTGGCGACGCGTTCGCGGGCGCCTTCCTCGCGCGCCTGCTCGCGGGCGAGGAGCCGCAGGCGGCGGCGCGCTACGCGAGCGTCGCGGCCGGGCTCAAGGTGCGCCTCTACGGCGCGGTGGCACCCATCCCGCGCGCGGCGGACGTCGAGGCGGAGCTCGCCAGGTGCTGAGAACGCAACGCCTGGTCCTGCGGCCGTGGCGCGACGAGGATCTCGACCCGTTCGCCGCGATGAGCGCCGATGCCGACGTGATGCGCCACCTGTTGCCGCTCAACCGCACCGGCGCCGCCGCCTGGATCGAACGCCAGCAGGCGCATGAGCGCGAGCACGGGTTCTGCTTCTGGGCCGTCGAGATCCCGGGCGTGCTGCCGCTCGCGGGCGCTGTGGGACTTTACACCGTGGCGCCGCCGATGCCCTGCGCGCCCGCGGTCGAGATCGGCTGGCGTCTCGCCCGCGACGCCTGGGGACGGGGCTATGCCGGGGAGGCGGCGCGCGCGAGCCTCGATTTCGGCTTCGCGCGCGGCATCCCCGAGATTGTCGCCTTCACGCGGCCGGCCAATGCCCGCTCCTGGCGGCTGATGGAGCGGCTCGGCATGACCCGCGACCCCGCGGACGATTTCGAGCATCCGCGCCTGCCGCCTGGCGACCCGATGCGCCCGCACATCCTCTACCGGCTCAGCTCCCGGCGCTGGCGAATGGGGCATTGGCCATCGGCCGCAGGCGCAACCCCTGCCGCAGGTGTCTGAAGGGGAACACCGAGGAATCCGCCGCGACCGGGCCGGGTGCCGCGGCCACCAGCACGCGCTCCGCGATGGGCTGGAAATCGGCACGGAAATGCACCGAGGATTTCAGCGCCAGGATCCTGCACTCGCTCGGTTCGATGCCGAGATGACGCGGGATCGCCTGGTCCAGCGCCTGGGTCTTGCGGCTGACCACCATGACGCGCACGCCGGGTGCCACGCGGATCAGCGCGCAGGGCCCGAGATTGGCGGGATTGCCCTTGCCCATCGGCCCGGTGAAGGTGAAGCGCCCGTCGCCGAGCCGTTCCACCACGGCATCGACCTTGAGCGGCACGCCATCCGACTTGCCGCCGAGATCGAGCTTGAGCGACGCGCCGATGCCCGCCTTGTGGCATGCCTGCGCGCTCTCGGCGTCGTTGATCAGCACCAAAACGGCACCCTCGGCGTTCTGGCGGATCAGCTCCGCGAGCAGGCCGGTGGTGTCGCCATGGCCGCCGCCGCCGGGGTTGTCCTGTGTGTCGGCGATGACCACGGGCTTCGTCGCCGTGCGCGCGATGCCGATCGCCTGGCGCACAGCCTCCGCCGCCGGCAGCACCTCCGAGGCGAAGCTCGGCTCGCGTGCCACGAGTTCCGCGAGCAGCGCTTCCGCCGCCGCGTCCGCCTCGGCCTGTGTTTCGGCATAGGCGGCAAGCGCGGTGCCGCAATCGGCGAAGTCCGCGTAGGGGAAGCCGAAGCAGAAGGCGAGTTCCGCCACACCGGGCTTCGCTGCCAGCGCCGAGCGCGCCTCCATCACCGGCGCCATGGGCGCGACGAGCGTGCACTGGCTGGTGAGCGGGATCCAGTAGTCGCTCTGGCGGAAGGCGCGCGCCCACGGCCGCCCACGCTCGATGCGCGCGAGCAGCAGGCGCATCGCCTGCGCGCCGGCCTCGCGCATATCCACGTGCGGATAGGTGCGGAACGGCACCAGCGCATCGACGCGATCCACCATCGCGCGCGTCAGATTGCAGTGCGGATCGAGGCTGATGGTGAGCGGCACGTCGCCGGCGATGGCGCGCACGCGGCGCAGCAACTCGCCCTCCGCGTCCGGAAAGCTCACGGCAACCGCGGCGCCGTGCAGGTCGAGGTAGATGCCGTCGATCGGTCCCTTGTCCAGTGCCTCGGAAAGCCGCGCGCCGATCAGGGCGGCGATGCGCTCGAAGGCTTCGTCCTGCACCGGGCCCGCGGGGCTGGCGAAGCCCCAGGCGAGCGGCACGCACTCCGCCCCCGCCGCCTGCGCGACCGCGAGCGCGCCGGCGATGGGCACGGAGGTCGTGCGCACCGCGTCGAACAGCGCGCCGCCATCCGACAGCGGCGGGAAACCGCCCGGATGCAGGAAATCGTCGTACCGCGTCGGCCGCGGCGCGAAGGAGTGGCTCTCGTGCAGGAACCCGCCCAGTGCCAGACGCATGCGTGTCAAACCTCCGTTGTCGCCGCGAGATTGGCGCCGCGCCGGCGGTCCGGCAAGCGCCGGTGGACACGCAGCGGCCATGCCGCCTAGCGTTACGGGCGTGAAACTCTTCCACTCCCCCGCCCATGCGCGCCATGCACCCCGGTTCTTTCTCCAGCGCGGCACGGTGCGGCCGAACTACGAGATCCCCGCCCGCGCCGAGGCGCTGCTTGCCGCCGGGCGCGACGCCGGGCTCGAGGTGATCGAACCACCGCCGGCGGAGGTCGCGGCGCTGGCCGCGGTGCACACCCACTCCTACCTGGAGTTCCTCTGCGACGGACACCGCGCCTGGTCCGAGCAGCTGGAGCCGGGGCCGGAGATCGTTGCCAACATCCACCCCTCGGCGGAGATGCTGGCACAGGGTGGGCGGCCCGGCGCGGGCATCGTCGCCCGGGCCGGCTGGTTCACCGCCGACACCGCCTGCCCGATTGGCGAGGGCACGTGGGAGGCGGCGATCGCCTCGGCCGGCTGCGCGCTCGCGGCCGTCGAGGAAGTCGCGGCGGGGCGGACGGCCTACGCGCTCTGCCGCCCGCCCGGGCACCACGCCTATGCCGCGCGCGCAGGCGGGCACTGCTACATCAACAACGCCGCCCTCGCGGCCGAGCATCTGCGCCGGCAGGGCGCCGCGCGCGTCGCGGTGCTGGATATCGATTCGCACCACGGCAACGGCACGCAGGGGATTTTCTGGGAGCGCGGCGACGTGTTCTTCGCCTCCATCCACGGCGACCCGGATTTCTATTACCCCTGGTATGTCGGCCGCGCGCAGGAGCGCGGGGCGGGCGCGGGCGAGGGTACCAACCTCAACATGCCGCTCGCGCGCGGCAGCGGCGACGCCGCCTGGCTCGCGGCGATCGACGCGGGGCTCGGCGCGATCCGCGCCTTCCGGCCGGAGGCGCTGGTGGTCAGCCTCGGCTTCGACGCCAGCGAGACGGAACCGCTCGGCTTCCTTGCCGTGGCTGCGGAGGGTTTCGCGCGCGCGGGCGAGCGCATCGGCGCGTTGGACGTGCCGGCGGCGATCATCCAGGAGGGCGGTTACAACACCGCAACGATCGGCGCGCTGCTCACGCGCTTCCTCGGGGCCATGGGATGAGCACCGCCCCATGACCATCGCCCAATGACCATCGCGCAATGACCATTGCAAGGGTCCGGAGCTTCGCCTTTGCCGGCATCGAGGCGGTGCCGGTGGAGATCCAGGTGCAGATCGCGCCGGGCCTGCCCGCCTTCCTCATCGTGGGCCTCGCCGACAAGGCGGTGACGGAGGCGCGCGAGCGGGTGCGCGCGGCGCTGATCGCGATGGGGCTCGCGCTGCCGCCCAAGCGCGTGCTGATCAACCTCGCCCCCGCCGACCTGGTCAAGGAAGGCAGCCACTACGACCTGCCCATCGCGCTCGCGGTGCTGGCGGCGATGGACGTGATTCCGGCGGAGGAAGTCTCGGGGTTCGCGGCGCTGGGCGAGCTTTCGCTCGACGGCGCGATCAACCCCGTGGCCGGCGTGCTGCCGGCGGCGATCGCGGCCTCGGCGCGCGACCTCGGCCTGGTCTGCCCCGCGCGGCAGGGCGCGGAGGCGGCCTGGGCCGGGCGCATCGAGGTGCTGGCCGCCCCGGCGCTCCTTTCGCTGGTGAATCATTTCCGCGGCCTGCAGGTGCTGGACCCGCCAACCCCGGGCGAGGCCGCGGCGGCGGAGGCCGTGCGCGACATGTCCGAAATCCGCGGCCTCGAGACCGCGCGCCGCGCGCTCGAGATCGCGGCGGCGGGGCGGCACAACATGCTGCTCGTCGGCCCCCCCGGCGCCGGCAAGTCCATGCTCGCCTCGCGCCTGCCCGGCCTGCTGCCCGACCTCACCTCGCGCGAGGCGTTGGAGGTAAGCATGATCCATTCCCTCGCCGGGATGCTGGAGGAAGGCCGCCTCGTCGTCCGCCCGCCCTATCGCGACCCGCATCACGGCGCGAGCCAGGCGGCGCTGGTGGGTGGCGGCGCGCGGGCGCGGCCGGGCGAGATCTCGCTCGCGCATCGCGGCGTGCTGTTCCTCGACGAGTTGCCGGAATTCCCCCGCGCGGCACTGGAGGCGCTGCGCCAACCGCTGGAGAGCGGGCGCACGACGGTGGCGCGCGCGGCGGCGCACGTCACCTATCCCGCGCGGTTCCAGCTCGTCGCCGCGATGAACCCGTGCCGCTGCGGCTATCTTCCGGATGCCTCGCGCGCCTGCAGCAAGGCGCCACGCTGCGGCGAGGAATACCAGGGGCGGATCAGCGGGCCGTTGCTCGATCGTATCGACATCGCGATCGACGTGGACCCCGTGCCGCCCGCGGAGCTGTCGCGCGCGCCGGCGGGCGAGCCCTCCGCCGCCGTCGCTGCACGGGTGGCCGCGGCGCACGCGGCGCAACACGCGCGCTGGGGCACCGAAGGGCCGGCGAGCAACGCGGTTGCCGAGCTAGGGGACCTGGAGGCCGAGCCGGATGCGCGCGCCCTCGCCGAGCAGGCCGCGGACCGGCTGCGGCTTTCGGCGCGCGGCTATACGCGCACGCTGCGGGTCGCCCGCAGCATCGCCGACCTCGCGGGCGACGCCGCGATCCGCCGCCACCACGTCGCCGAGGCGCTGGCCTACCGCCATCGCGCGCCGGCGCGGCGGGTGCCGGCCTGAGCGATGCCGCTCTGCGCCATGCCGCTCTGAGCCATGCGGGTCCGGGCCATGCTGGGGATCGCGCGGCGGCCGCCATGGATCCGCAATGCCGCGCGGATCGCGGCGCTGGAGCGCAACCAGGCGGCGATCCGCCAGACCATGATGCGCGGCTTCTGGCAGGCGATGGACCGGATCGACGCGCTGACGCTGCCGGGGCGCGAGGTCACCTGCCCGTGCTGCGGCACCGCGGCGCGGCGCGAGGAGCTGGAACACCGTGTCGCCACCTGCGCCTTCGGCGGCGGCAGGCTCGAACGCTATGTCTGCCGCACCTGCGACGCGATCTTCGGCCCCACCAAGGTGCTGGAGCTCGACGCCGCGATGCTCGCCGCCGATTACGCCAATCTCTACACCGACTACAGCGAGGCGGATTCCACCGCGAGCGAGCTGCGCGCCTTCGGGATGCTGCAGGCGAAGCCCGGCGGGCGCTACCTCAACTGGGGCTGCGGCCTGTGGAGCCACAGCGTCGAGCGGCTGCGCGAGCAGGGGTTCGACGCCTCGGGCTACGAGCCTTCGGCGCCGGGGGCCGCGGCGCCCAACGTCATCACCGCCGCCTCCGCTCTCACCGGGCCCTATGACGGCATCTTCTCCAACAACGTCATCGAGCACCTGATCGATCCAGTGGCGGAACTGGGCGCGATGGCGGCGCTGCTCGCACCCGGCGGGCGGATGGTGCACGCCTCGCCCTGCTACGCCTATGCCTATGCCGAGACGCGCTACCACGTGTTCTTCCCGCTCGGCCGCGCGCCGGAGGTGCTGGCGGCGCGGCTCGGCGTGCGCGTCGCCGGCCGGGTGGAGGACGGCGAGTTCATCGCGGTGGTGTTCGCGAAGGACTGAGCGGGTCGCTCAGGCCGCGGGCGGCGAGACCGTGGCGAGTGCCGCCACGCGCATGGCGCTGATCCGCCTGCCCCACAGCCGGCCCAGCCGGTGCGTCGGCTCCTCCACGGCACGGTGCAGCCCGTAGGCGGTGACGAGCGCCAGGCAGGTCGCGACGAACAGGGCGACGTTGCCCGGCGCGCCGCGCTCGAGCAGCAGCCGCATGATCACGAACCCCGCCATGCCGTGCACGGCGTAGAGCGGGTAGGAAACATCCGCGAGCCACATCAGCGGGCGCGGTGCCCGCCGCATCGCGCGCCCCCAACGCCAGCACGCGGCGAAGAACACCGCCGCGAGCGCATAGCAGACGAGGCCCACCCTCGTGCTGCCGGCGATCAGCCCCGTCGGCCATTGCAGCGCCATCGCCACGAACAGCAGCGCCGCCGCGACGCCGGCCGCGCGCGCGCCGATGGCGCCGCGATGCAGCAGGTGCAGCACCGTGCCGATGAACATGTAGGGCAGCATCTGCGCCGTGAGCGTGAGCGCCAGCAGCGCGAAATAGAGATGCCACCCGCCGGATCCCTGCGGCAGCACGCCGCTGACGACGCTGCCGAACAAAAGGCACCCGCCCGCCACGGCGAGGATCGGCGCCAGCCGGCCGCGGCGGATCGCGGGGGCGAGCAGCAGCATCAGCAGGTAGAACCGCATCTCGATTTCGAGCGTCCAGACCACGCCGTCGATGGTCGGCCGCCAGGCGAGGTCGCCCACGAACAGCGACTGCAGCGCGACGCTGCTCCAGGCGAACGGGAGGGGCATCGCGTGCCATCGCGCCGAGATCACGACCGCCGCGACGGAGACGGCAAAGCCCGCCAGATAGGTGGGCCAGATGCGCAGCGCGCGGGCCACGAGAAAGCCGAGCCGCGATTGCCGCTCGATGCTGAAGGGGATCACGAAGCCCGAGATCAGGAAGAAGATCGCCACCCCGAGATGGCCCAGCGCGTGCTGCGGCGCGACGGCCACGACGGCGGAGACCACCGCCGGCACCATCCAGGCGTGCGGCGGTGCGGCGATCATCGCCGGCGCGATGGTCGTCTCGGTCCAGAAACCATCGAAGAAATGCGACGCCACCACCAGCACGGCGGCGACGCCACGCAGAACATGGGCGAAGAGCAGCCGGTTCTCGCCCTCGCTCAAGCCAGTGCCACGCGCCGCGCCCGCGCCCGGTGCCAGAGCACGAGCGCCAGCGCCGCGAGCACCGGCGGCACCACCGCGGCGTTGATTGCCCCCCAGCCCAGCCCCGCGAACAGCGCGCCGGAGGAGAGGCTGGTCATCGCCACGGTGCCGAACACCACCACGTCGTTGGCAAGCTGCGCCCGCACGCGTTCGCCCGCCGCGAAGCCCGTGGCCATCAGCGCCGAGGCGGAGGTGAACATCAGGTTCCAGCCGAGGCCCAGCAGTATCAGCGCGATGGCGAAATGCGGGAAGGTGGGCGAGGCGAGCGCGAGCGCGGCGCAGGCGATGGTCAGCAGCCCGCCCATCAGGATGCAGAGATGGTGGCCGAGCCGCTGGATCACGCGGCCGGTGTAGAAGCCAGGCGCGTACATCGCGATCGCGTGCAGCTGGATGATGTGCACGCTGGCCGCGATGGTGAAGCCGCAGAACTGCATCTGCAGCGGTACCGCCGCCATCACGATGTTCATCGAGCCGTAGGCGACGAGACCGGCGATCACCGCGGTGACGAAGATGGGCCGCGCGACGATGGCGCCGAGCGAGGCGGGGCTGGCCGCGCGCGGCGGCGCCGGCGGCAGATCCACCACCGCGAGCACCCAGAGGACGAACAGCGGCGGCAGCAGCAGCAGGAGATAGGTGCCAAGGAACATCGCCTGCGGCAGCAGCAACTTCGTGTTGATGACGATTTCGGGGCCGATCAGCGCCGCGACCACGCCGCCCGCCATCACCAGCGCGATCGCGCGGGCATGCGCGTCCTTCGCCGCCACCTCCGCCGCCGCGAACCGGTACTGCTGTCCGATGCCCGTACCCACGCCCATCGGCACGCTGCCGAGGCAGTAAATCAGGAAGCTGTGCCGCCACACGCCATCGGCGAAGACCAGCGCCGCCACCAGCGACGCCACGGCCCCGGCGCGAAACCCCGCCTTGCGCCCGAAACGCGAGAAGATGTAGCCGGCCGGCAGTGCGGCAAGCATGCTCGACAGCATCTGGATCGCGTAGGGCAATGTCGCGAGCCGCTTGTCGCCGGCCAGCGCGTGCCCGATCAGCACGCTCATCGCCACCTGGCCGACCGACGTCGACTGGATCAGGGCCTGGCAGCAGAACAGCAGCCAGACGTTACGGTTCAGCCGCGTCGAAATGGCTCCACCCTCCCCGTGCGAGCGCGATCTCGGCGCCCCGTTCGTCGAGCACCGTCACACACGCGGGTGCGGCGCGGAAGCGCCCGACGCGCATGACCGGTGTGCCGCAGGCCCCAGCCGCCCGCGCCACCGCGTCGCGCGCCTCGGGCGAGGCGGCGAACAGCAACTCGTAGTCGTCGCCACCGGTGAGCCGGCGGACCAGGTACCCCGGCCCCGCCGCGCGCGCCGCCGGCGAGGCGGGCACCAGCGCCGCCTCCACCACCGCGCCCAGCCCGGCCGCGCGGCAGAGATGGCCGAGGTCCTGCACCAGCCCGTCCGAGACATCCATCGCGGCGTGCGCGATGCCGACGAGCCGCCGCCCGAGCTCGAGCCGCGGCTGCGGCAGGCGGTAGCGATTGACCAGGAACCCGTCCGGGTCCGCCACCTCGCCACCCAACGCGAGCAGCCCGAGCGCCGCGTCGCCGATGGTGCCGGAAACCCACACATCGTCGCCCTCGCGCGCGCCCGCGCGGCGCAGCACGGCATGCGCGGTGCCGAGGATGGTGAGCGACACGGTGACCGGCCCCGGCGTGGAGGTGGAATCGCCGCCGAGCAGCTTGAGGCCGAACTCCGCCTGGTCCGCCGCGAGCCCCGCCGCGAAGCCGACAAACCAAGCCTCGTCCGTCTTGCGTGGAACG
>DAHUXX010000245.1 GCA_027306955.1 Acetobacteraceae bacterium
CATCGACGGAGGGGAGCAGCGCCCGCGCGGCCTCGTATTCTACACCAACCTGCAGTCGCGAAAGGGCCGGGAACTGGCGGCCAACCCCCGTGCGGCGCTGCTGTTCCACTGGAAATCGCTGCGCCGCCAGGTACGCGCGGAGGGTCCGGTCGAGCCGGTCGCGCCGGCGGAGGCGGACGCCTATTTCGCCAGCCGCGCGCGGGTTTCGCGGCTCGGGGCCAACGCCTCCGACCAGTCCCGCCCGCTGGCAAGCCGCGACGTGCTGGAGCGGCGCGTGGCCGAACTCGACGCGCGCTACCCCGGCGACACGGCGCCGCGCCCGGCGCATTGGTCCGGTTTCCGTTTGATCCCCCATTATTTTGAGTTCTGGCGCGACATGCCCTTTCGCCTGCATGAGCGGGTGATTTTCACCCGCGAGGGCGCGGGTTGGCGCAGCGGGATGCTCTACCCCTGATCCCGGACTCCCAGCGCGAGGTGGCAGCGTTCCTGCGGGGTCTGGCGAAGGCGGACCCGGTCGAGACGCATATCTCGGCGGTCTTCATCGGCGCCGGGCGGGTGTGGAAGCTGCGAAAATCCGTACGCCTCCCGTATGTTGACTTCACGACGCTCGCGCGGCGCACGGCCGCGGCGGAGCGGGAGGTGGCGCTCAACGCCGCGCATGCTCCCGGTCTTTATTGCGGCGTACGGCGCCTCGTGCGCACCGCCGCCGGCCTGGCGCTCGATGGTGAGGGGCCCACGGTGGAGGTGGTTACGGAGATGGCGCGCGTCCCGGCCGGGGATTTCCTCGACGTGCGCGCCGCCGCGGGAGCCCTTGCGCCAGCGTTGCTCGACGCGCTCGCCGACAGTGTCACCGCGTGGCACGCAACCTCGCCCGTGGTGGCGCGAGACCAGGCGGCGGCGCTCGCGGAGGTCATCGCCGGCAATGTCCGCTCGGCGTTGGCGGCGGGGCTGGATCCGGCCAAAGTGGAGGCTTGGCGCGCGGCGGCGCTGGCGGCACTGTCCTCGCTCCGCGCTTGGCTCGCCAGCCGGCCGGATCGGCTGCGGCGGCTGCACGGCGACCTGCATCTCGGCAACATCGTGCTCTGGCGGGGGCGCCCGGCGCCGATCGATGCGCTGGAATTCGACGAGGATCTGGCGTGCTTTGACGTCGGCTACGGCCTCGCCTTCCTGCTGATGGACCTGGAAGTTCGGGCGGGGCGCGTGGCCGCCAACCGCGTGCTCAATCGTTTCGTCGCCCGCGACGGGGATGCGGCCATGGTCGCCGGTCTGCCTCTCTTCCTTTCGCTTCGAGCCATGATCCGTGCGCATGTCGCGGCGACGCGCGGCGGCTGGGACGCAGGCGCCGCCGGCCTCGACCGGGCGCGCGCCTATCTCGCGCCGCCACCCGGCTTCGTGCTGGCGATCGGCGGCCTGCCCGGCGTCGGCAAATCGACGATCGCGCGACGGCTCGCCCCCTCAATCGGCGCGGCACCTGGGGCGCTGATCCTGCGCTCGGACGAAACCCGCAAACGGCTGCGGGGCGCGGCGCCGGAGGAGCGGCTGGGGCCGGATGCCTATACGCCAGAGGTGAGCACGCGGGTTTTCAACGAACTGGCGGCGATGACCCGGGCTGCGCGCGGCCACGGGGTGATCGCGGATGCCACCTTCATGAACCCGGCGCATCGTGCGGTCGTGCGGGAGGCGGCCGGGAGCACGCCGTTCTTCGCCGTCTGGCTCATGGCATCGCCGGAGGTGCTGCGAGCGCGCGTCGCGGCCCGGCGTGGCGATGCCTCGGACGCGGACCTCGCGGTCCTGGAATCGGCCCTGGTGGCCGATCCCGGACCCGGGGACTGGCTGGCCGTGGAGGCGACCGATGCCGAGGCCGCCGTGGCCGCTGTTCGGCGCGTGCTGGACCGGGCCGGAGTGGTGCCGGCGGCCGACTGACGGGATCGTGCGCGGCGGCGTGACGCCGCGGCGGAAGGATGTGCTAGCCTTTCAGCTCGAAGGGGAAGGGAGACCCACCATGGCGATCCGCAAGCTGCTGCTGCCGCTGACCAGCACCGCGGCGGGGGAGGCGGCGCTGGCCACGGCGCTGATGGTGGCCCAGGGCTGGGCCGCGCATGTGACGGCCTTGCATGTGCGCGTCGATGCGCGCGACGTGGCGCCGCTGGCCGGCGAGGGGCTCTCCGGTGCGATGATCGAGGAGATGATGACGGCGACCGAGAAGGAGTCCGGTGAGCGGGCCCGCGCCGTCCACGAGATGTTCGCCGGCTTTGTCGCCACCCACGGCGTGACGCTGGCCGAGGCGCGGCCCGGCGCCGGGGAGGCAACGGCCAGTTTCGCGACAATCACCGGGCGGGAGGAGGATCTGGTCGCCCAGCAGGCGAGACTGGCGGACCTCACCATTGTGCCGCACCCGGAGGCCGGGGAGGACGTCTCCTCCTCGGACGCGCTGCACGCGGTGCTGTTTGATTCCGGGCACCCGGTGCTGGTGGCGCCGCATGCGGCGCCGGAAACAATCGGCACGCGGATCGCCGTCGCGTGGAACGGCACCGCCGAGTCGGCTGCCGCGGTCCACGCGGTGCTGCCCTGGGCCCAGCGGGCGATGGCGGTGCGCATCATGACGGCGGACGAATACCACCGCAGGGGGCCGGGTGCGGCGGATCTCCAGGCCTACCTCGCTTTGCACAACATCAGCGCCGATATCGCCGTCTTCCGCCCGGTGGATCGGGACGTCGGCGCCGGGCTGCTGAAGGCGACGGAGGAATTCGGTGCCGACCTGCTCGCCATGGGCGCCTATTCCCATTCCCGCCTGCGCCAACTCATCCTCGGCGGCGTGACCCGCCACGTGCTGGAGCATGCGGTGCTGCCTGTCATGATGTGCCGGTAGAAATGGGCGGGCCCCCGCGGCGGCCGGGAACAATGTTCGGGGTGGAGGACGCCTGCACCGTTGCCGCGGTCCAAGCCTATGTGAAGCTGCTTCGGGCGTCGCGGGCGGTGGTGGGGGTGGTCGAACCCCTGCTAGCCGCGCGCGGGCTCACGACGACGCAGCTCGGCGTGCTCGAGGCGCTGCTGCACAAGGGGCCGATGGGGCAGCGAGAGCTTGGCCGCAAGGTGCTGACCTCGGCCGCGAACATGACCGACGTGCTGGACAAGCTCCAGGCGCGCGGGTTGATCGCGCGCTGCCGCGGCAGCACGGACCGGCGCAGCGTGACGGTCGGGCTGACGGACGAGGGGCGGGCGTTGATCGAGGGCCTGTTTCCCCGCCACGCCGCCGACATCGCCCGCGCGATGGGCGGGTTGAACCGCGCGGAGCTGGAGCGGCTGGCGGCGCTGCTTCGGAAACTCGGCCACGCCGCCGCCGGTGAGCCGGGCAGCACCTGCGCCCTTGCGGCGAAGGAAGCGAGCGACAATATAGCCGGCTGATCGTTCGATGACGAACGAATAGCCGGAGGACATACCGATGATCGACGTGCGGCCGTTCGAGGCGCTCGGCGCGTTCCGCAACGAGTGGCTGGATACGAGGTACCATTTCAGCTTCGCGGACTACCGTGACCCGGCGCGGATGGGGTTTGGCGCGCTGCGGGTATGGAACGACGACGCGATCGCCCCCGGCACAGGGTTCGACCCGCACCCGCACCGGGAGATGGAGATCATCACCTTTGTGCGCGAGGGGGCGATCACGCACCGCGACAGCCTAGGGAACCAGGGGCGGACAGAGGCAGGCGACATCCAGGTGATGCATGCCGGTACCGGCATTGTTCATGCCGAATACAACCTGGAACAGATGCCGACGCGGTTGTTCCAGATCTGGATCATCCCGGATCGCGCGCGGGTAGCCCCAGGCTGGGCGACGCGGCGCTTCCCGCGCGGGGGCATCGCGGTGCTGGCAGACGGGCGCGAGCAGCGGGACGAATCGGCATTGCCACTCCATGCCGATGCGTCGCTTGCCGCCGGGACGTTGGGAATCGGCGATATCCACATCGTGACGCCGGGTGCGGGCCGGGTGGTCTACCTGGTTCCTTCACGGGGGACGCTCTCGGTAAACGGCGTCACGGTGCCGGAACGCGCCGGGGCCGCCATCGCGGGGGTAGAGCGGGTCGAGATCAGTGCGACCTCACCGGCGGAAATCGTGCTGGTCGACGTGCGACAGTGAGCGACCCGGCGAGGCTCCAGACCCCCAACTCATGGGGTCTGGGGCGAATGGCGCCGCCTTTGACTCTTTCCATTCCCTCGTAGTTCGTCATTATCGCTCTAGGCCGATTTCGTGATGGACACGAATCGGAATCAATTCGAATCGAAAGCGCGGTTCGACACGGGGCTGGATTGACGACCCATCCGCGGGCATGATTGTGGCGGAGGTCGTCATGGCGCTGCCCATTCGTCCGGAACTTCTGCGCGAACTGCGTCGCCGCCAGGGGCTGCGGCTACACACATTGGCGGAGCGCGCGGGCATATCAAAGGATAGCGTCTGGCGCATCGAGAACGGGATGCAGCCTGGCAACCGGGAGGACACGCAGCGCCGCCTCGCCCGCGCGCTTGGCGTCGAGCCCGGCATGCTGACGGGTGAGCGGCCATTACCCGAGGTGGTGGAGGCGCCGCGCGGACGGTGGACGGTGGAAATCAGCCAGGCAGCGCGGAACGCGGCAGTGCTCGCGGCGCGCCGCTACCGGGTGTCGGAGCCGCTGATTGTGGAGTTGGCGCCCCTGCTGTTTGTTCTCGCGGCCGAGGAAAGCCTGGGACGGCGCCGTGCCCTGCTCGCCGAGTTAGAAACGGCGCTGGCGAAAGCGACTGAAGCGGGAGAGCAGATGCCGCACCTCGCAGGAATCGGCGAGGCCTCGGAGCCGGTACACGCGGCAGTTGTGGCAGAAGAGAAATCCGTGTCCGCCCGCGACGTTTTCGCCCAGGATCTGGACCCGGATACAATCGCGGCGCTGGGCGACGGCGGTGGCGATCTCGGAACCGACAACCCGTTTGCGGTTTTTCTCGCTGAAAATGCGCGCCGCGCCTCGATCGGAGCGCCCAATCTCGCTGCAGTAACGCGGCTGACGCCGTCTGGTGTCACGGCGTTGCTATGCGGCGGGGAAGCGCTCGAGGCCGCCGGTGGTGACGCGGCCCTGGCCCAGGCAGTCCTGGACGGGCGCATCGCGCTTGCGGAGATGCCGCGAGCGCTCTGGCAAGACCAAGCAGCACGCCTCGAATGGCTTCAGAGTCAGCTTAAAAAGTAGAGAAGTCGCAAAAATCAAACGTCGAGCTTCGCGATGACCATGTCAAGCTGATCGAGGTCGCGATAGCGGATCGTGAGCGTGCCGCCGCTGCGGCCGTGGGCGATCGCGACGCGCAGACCCAAGGCCTCCGCAAGCCTCGCCTCCAGAGCCTCGATATCGGCATCCCGCTCCGGCTTGTGCTTGGTCTGGCGGGGGGCCACGAGGTTTTCGGCCTGGCGAACCGTCATTCCGCGCTCGGCCAGGCGTTTCGCTCGCTCCACGGCGTCCGGCTGCCCGATCAGCGTGCGGGCATGGCCGGCGGTAAGGGTGCCGTCGCGCAGCATCGCCTGGACCTCCTCCGGCAAGGTCAGTAGGCGAACGGCGTTGGCGATGTGGCTGCGCGATTTGCCAGTCGCCTGGGCGATCGCTTCCTGCGTCAGGGCGAAGTCGGTGGAGAGGCGCTTGTAGCCTTCGGCCTCTTCCACCGGGTTGAGGTCCGTGCGCTGGACGTTCTCGATGATGGCGGCGGCGGCGGCCTCGTCGTCGCTGAGGTTGCGCACGAGCACCGGGATATCGTGCAGGCCGGCCATCTGCGCGGCGCGCCAGCGGCGTTCGCCGGCGATGATTTCCCAGCCATCCTCCTTGGGTCGGACCAGCAGGGGCTGGAGCACGCCGCGCAGGCGGATGGAGTCGGTCAGCTCCTCCATCTTTGTCTCATCGAAGTGCCGACGCGGCTGATAAGGGCTGCTGCTGAGTTGGTCGATCGGGACGGTTGCGATCCCCTCGGCGGGCGCGGGGGCAGCGGCGTCGCCGATCAGGGCCGCGAGACCGCGGCCGAGCTTTGGGGGTTTGCTCATGCGGGCAGGGCCTCCCTCGCGAGCACTTCGTCGGCCAGCGCCTCGTAGGCGACGGCGCCAGGGGATTTGGGGTCGTAGTCGCGCACCGGTCGCCCGTGGCTCTGCGCTTCCGAGAGGCGGACGGAGCGAGGGATGACGGTTTCGAACACCTTGGCGTTGAAAAAGGTGCGTGCGTCGGCTGCCACGAGTTCCGAGAGGTTGTTGCGGCGGTCGTACATGGTCAGCACCACGCCCTCGAGGCGCAATTTCGGGTTCAGACTGCGACGAATTGCCTCAATCGTGCGGGTGATCTGGGTAATTCCTTCGAGCGCCAGGAACTCGCATTGCAGCGGCACCAGCACACCGGTGGCCGCAACCAGCGCATTGAGCGTCAACAGCGTCAGCGAAGGCGGCAAATCGATAAGGACGATGTCGTAGGGCGCGTCCGCCAGGGCCTCGCGCAAGCGGAATTCCCGCCTTTCCACATTGATCAGCTCGATTTCCGCGCCAGCGAGATCCGGGTCGGCGGGAACCATGTCCAGGCCCTTGATTCCCGTTGGGCGGACTGCCTGGGCGAGCGGCGTACCGAGCAGCACGGCATACGTACCCTTGGACCGCTCGTTGCGGTGGATGCCGAA
>DAHUXX010000250.1 GCA_027306955.1 Acetobacteraceae bacterium
AGAAACGCGTCGAAGCGCTGCAGCACGGCGTCCGGTGCGCGCTGCTCGGCCAGCGCCTCCAGCAGCTCGGGGAGCAAGCGAGCCATCAGCCCGCGCGAACGCTCCGAGCGCAAGGAGCGCGGGCGGCCGGCGAGCCAGCCCGTGGCAAGCTCGGCCACCGCCGCGGGCTCGGCGAAACCCATGGCGCGCAACGCCGCCATGGTGCTCGGCGGCGGCTCGGGCCCCATGAAGTCGAGCGGCGGCGCCTCGTCGGTGGCATGGCCGAACACGTCGGCGAAACGCGCGCGCACGTCATCGAGCAGGGTCGCGAGATCTCGTGCGAAGGCCTCCGCACCCGGCGCGCCCATGAACACCGCGAACGCCGCGAATTCGTCGCGGGTGCGGGGCAGGCTGTGGGTCTGGTGATCGGCAACCATTTGCAGCCGGTGCTCCACCGCGCGCAGCCGCTGGTAGGCGCGCGCGAGGAAGGAGGCGGCGTCCTGGCCGACATGCCCGGCGGCCGCGAGCGCCGGCAGCGCCTCCAGCGTGCGCGGCGTGCGCAGCTCCGGCGCGCGCCCGCCCCAGACGAGCTGCTGGGTCTGGGCCAGGAACTCGATCTCGCGGATGCCGCCCTCGCCGAGCTTCACGTCGTGGCCGAGCAGGCGTTCGACGGGGTCGGCGCTGGCGGCGAGTGCCGTGCCACTGTGCGCGTCGATGCGCCGCTTCATCGCCTCGATATCGGCGATGGCCGCGAAATCAAGATGGCGGCGCCAGACGAAGGGGCGAATCGCGTCGAGGAAATGCAGGCCCAGCGCGATGTCGCCGGCCACCGGGCGCGCCTTCAGCATCGCCGCGCGCTCCCAGTTCTGGCCCATGCTTTCGTAGTAGGCGAGCGCCGCGGGCAGCGCGATCACGGGCGGGGTCGCGGCCGGATCCGGGCGCAGGCGCAGATCGACGCGGAACACGTAGCCATCGGCGTCGCGCGCCTCCATCAGGGTCGCGATGTCTCGCGCCATCCGGGCCCAGAACTGCGCCGGCGCCTCGCCACGATAGGTGCCGGCGTCCGGGTCCTGCAACAGGATGAGGTCGATGTCGCTCGAGTAGTTGAGTTCGCCGGCGCCGAGCTTGCCCATGCCGAGCACGGCGAAGCCGCAGCGCACGGAGGGGCTGGCGCGGCGTGGCAGCCGCAGATCCGCCGCGTGGTACAGGAGGTGGTCGACGCTGGCCAAAAGCGCCGCCTCCGCGAGTTCCGAGAGCGCGGCGGTGACACGCGCCAGCGGCCAGACGCCGCCGATATCGGCGAGGGCAACGGCAAGCGCAAGGCGCCGCTTGGCAACGCGCAACGCCGTGGCGAGGTCCGGACGCGGCGTCGATGGCGCGGCGGCGCGCACCCCCGCCAGGGCGGCGGCGACCGCCGGTTCCGGGCCCTGGCGGGCGAAGCCGAGCACGACCTCGGGCTCGCGCAGCGCGAGATCCGCGAGATACGGCGAGCCGCCGCCGATTGCGGCCAGCATCGCGCGCGCCGCCGGCCGCGCCGCGAGCCGCCGCTCTGCGGCACCGAGCGCCGCGAAACGTTCAAGAAGGCGTTCCGCGGCGTCGGGATCGGCGGGACGGGGCCAGGCGGCGGGAAGGGTGAAACCGGGCATCGGGCCGGAGGGTCGCGGTGAGGCGGTGGGCAGGTCAAGCGGCGCATCGCGCCGGGCGCCACACGCTGCGCCTCGGGCGGCATGGTGCCCATATCCTCTCCGAGATCCTGATCGGCGCGATGCTGCTGCTCGTGCTCGGCGCCGGCGGCCTGGCCTGGCGGCTGTCGCAGGGGCCTTGGGAACCGCCGGCGCTGGCGCGCGAACTGGAACAAGCCGCGGCACCGGGGCTCACGCTCTCGATCGGGCACGCGGCGCTGGCCTGGGAGGGTTTCGCGCAGGGCGGTACCGCGCCGCTCGATATCCGCCTCTCGGACATCGCGGTCATGGGGCCGAACGGGACGCGCCAACTGGCGGTGCCGCGCGCAAGGGTGGCGCTCTCCGTGTCTGCCCTGCTCACCGGGCGCGTGCGCGTGCGGCAGGTGGAGATCGACGGCCCGGCATTGACGTTGGAGCGCGACCAGGAAGGCAATGTCCGCATCGCGCGTTTTGGCCAGGCGGGGGAGAACACGCCGCTCGGCGGGCTGCTCGCGGCGCTCGCCGCTCCTCCCGGCGGCAGCGGGCCGCTCGCGTCGTTACGCCGCGTGAGCCTGCGTAACGGCAGCGTCACCTTCATCGATCAGCAACTCGGAGCGACGTGGAACGCACGGCATCTCAGCCTGGAACTGCGTCGCGGGGCGGCAGGCGGCGCGACCGCGACGCTGCGCTACGAGGTGGAGGTCGGCGGGAAGGCCACCCCTGTGGACGCAACCGGTACGATTCCGCAAGGGTTTGGCACGCGGCAGGCAGGGCCGATACAGCTCACCGCACGGTTCGGCGCGGTCGTTCCGGCCGATCTCGCGTCCCTCGCGCCGGCCTTCGCGCCGCTGGCCGCGGTGCATGTTCCCCTCTCGGCCTCCGGTGTCGTGCGGCTCGATTCCGGGCTTGCCGTCGCGGGGCTGGATCTCGCGGTGCATGCCGGCAACGGCACGATCGACATCCATGGGCTCGCCGAGCCGATCGCCGGCGCGGATGTACAGGTGAAGGGCACGCCCCGGCATCTCACGATCGACCTCCGGCAGTTGCAGGTGGCGCCGCAGGGCGCGCCGGTATCCACGCTGCGCGGCCAGATCGACCTCTCGCACGCCGCATACGGGTATGCGCTCGCGGCAAGCGCGAGCCTCGACCGGTTGCACTTCGCCGACATCGCCCAGGTCTGGCCGAAGGGCCTGGGCGGCGACAACACCGAGTCCTGGCTCGCCAGGAACATCACCGCAGGCGAGGCGACGGATGGCAACGTGCGGCTCAGCGCGTGGATCGCGCCGGATTTCTCCAACGCGATGGTGACCATGGTCTCGGGCGGCATCGCCGGCCAAAACCTCACCGTGCACTGGCTGGCACCCATCCCGCCGGTGGAACACGTCGACGCGCAGATGAGCTTCGAGGGGCCGGACGCGCTCAGGATCACCGCCAAGGGCGGCCGCCAGGCGGGCACCGGCCTGGTTGCCTCGCAGGCGAGCGTGGTGATCAGCGGGCTCGATCAGCATGACCAATTCGCCGATATCGCGGTCGGGCTTACCGGGCCCGCCGCCGACGTGGTCGGCGTCCTCGGCAACCCGAGGCTCAACCTTATCGCGCGCGCGCACCTGCCTCTCAACGGCGTACGCGGCGAGATCGCCGGCACGCTGCGCATCCCGCGACTGCCGCTGCTCGCGCGTCTCAAGGCCGACGAGGTGCAGGTGCAGGCCAAGGGCACGACGACGAACCTGCATGTCGGCGGCCTGGTGGCCGGGCGGGACCTCAACAACGGCAATTTCTCGTTTTCAGTCAGCAACGACGGCCTGACGCTGGAGGGCAACGCCGCGGTCGCGGGGATACCCAGCAAGGTGAACGCGGCGCTCGATTTCCGCGCCGGTCCTGCGAGCCAGGTCACCGAACAGGCGCGCGTGACCGGCAGCACCACGGGCTCGGCGCTTGCCGCCATCGGCCTCGATACGCTCGGCGCGCGGCACGGCCCTGTCGCGGCGGAGGCAAACTGGCAGCGCGAGCGCAGCGGCGCCGGGACACTTGCCTTCAACGCCGACCTCGCAGCGGCGACGGTTGTGGTGCCGGAACTCGGCTGGCGCAAGGACGCCGGCACTGCCGCGCGCCTGCAGGGGCGGCTGCTGCTCGCCGGCGACCGCATCACGGCGCTCGACGGCCTGTCGCTGCGCGGCACTGGGATCGATGTCCAGGGCAAGCTCGATTTCGCCGGCGGCAAGCCGAGCCTGCTGGTGCTGAACCGGCTGCTCTGGGACCCGGGCACCGACGCGAGCCTCGCGGTCGGCTTCCCACAGACGCCCCAGACCCCCTGGAACATTGCGGTGAACGGTAGCCGCTTCGACGTCTCGGCGCTGTTGGCACCGGCGAAGCAGCCGCAGCCGGCGAAGCCGCCGGTCGATCGCACGCAGCCGAAGCGCGGCCCCGCCTGGGATGCAGTGGTGACGCTGGGGCGACTGGTGACGGGACCGGGGCTCGGGCTCGACCATATCACCTTGCGGGCACGCGACGACGGGTTGCGGCTCACGTCGCTGAACGCCGAGGGCATGACGGGCAGAGCAGCGTTCTCCGCCTCGATCGTGCGACAACCGGCAGGCTATGCGATGCGCGCCACCGCCGCGGACGCCGGCTCGCTGCTCGCCGCGAGCCGCGCCACCGATTCCGTGATCGGCGGCAACCTCGACGTCACGGCGACCGATCCCGGCACGTCGCCGCTCTCGAACTGGTCGGGCACGGTCACGATGCGCGGCTTCTCGGTGCGCAACCAGCCGGTGCTGGGCAAGCTGTTGCAGGCAATGACGCTCTATGGCGTGCTCGATGCGCTGCGCAGCAAGGGGGTGGCATTCGACACCCTCATCGCGCCGTTCCGTTACCAGAACGATACCATCACGCTTTCGGAGGCACGCGCCTTCAGCGCCTCGCTCGGCATGACGGCGAAGGGCACGATCGACCTCGCCGCCAATCGCTGCGACGTCCAGGGCACGCTTGTGCCGGCCTATTTCTTCAACACGCTGCTGGGCCGGATGCCGTTCATCGGCCAGCTGTTCAGCCCCGAGAAGGGCGGCGGGCTGTTCGCCGCGACCTACGGCGTGAAGGGCGACTGCAACGATCCCGCGGTCGGGGTCAACCCGCTGGCCGCGCTGACGCCGGGGTTCCTGCGCGGCGTGTTCGGAATCTTCGACGAGCCGGCGACGCCGGGGGCTCCGGCAGCGCCGGCGCCTCCCCCCGGGAACGGCACCGCCCCGGCGCCCGGCGGCAAACGCTAAGGCCCACGCGCCATGGCTGCCGCGGGGGGTTCGCCGCGGGCAAGGGCTCAGGCGTCGCGCGGTTCCGTCTCCGGCAGGTTGCTCGCGTCGAGCAGCAACACCGCGCCCATCCACAGCGCGTGCAGCAGATGGTCGTCCTTCGGCCTTCCGGTCTCCGGGTGAAGCAGGATGGTCAGGCCCTGGCGGTTGAGGGCGAGAAAGGGGGCGAGCACCGGGAAATCCTCCGGGGCGAAGGCGATCTGGTACATCGATTGCGGATGCGGACCGACCTTGGCGTCGTGCCAGCGGCCGAGGTGCGCGGCTGGATGCCGCCCGGCGACCCAGGCGCGGAGTTGTTCCGCGACGGGGCGCGTCTCCGGCGTGTAGTAGACATGGGCGTGCCAGGCGTGGACGCTGGCGGCTTCCTGTGGAGCGGTCATGCGCGGTTTCCAGACGGAGGAGAAACCGATACATCGGGCGCATGCCTGACGCCATGCCATTCTCGCTCGTCGTGCCGGCGCGCGACCATCTTGCGAGCTACGCGGCCGCGCTGGAGACTGGCTGGTCGCCCAACACGCTGCGTGACGTGAGCGGCGACCAGCTCGCCTCAATCCGCGCCGATGACGATGCGTTCCTGCAGGGCCTGGTGCCGACACCGGGCGAGACGATCACGCTGCCGGACGGTCGGGTGGTGGAGCGTCTGCCAGGCTGTGTTCGCTGGATGTGGGACGGAGAGTTCGCGGGCTCGATCAACTTTCGCCACGTGCCAGGCACCGAGGCGCTGCCACCGCACGTGCTCGGCCATATCGGCTACGCGGTGGTGCCGTGGAAGCGACGGCGCGGTTATGCCAGCGCGGCGCTGGGACTCATGCTCGCGGTCGCGCGCGAGGCGGGGATGGCGCGCGTCGAAGTCTGCTGCGACTCCGAAAACGCGATCTCGCGTCGCGTGATCGAGCGTAACGGCGGCATGCTGCTTCGCCGCCTGCCCAACCCGCACCGTGAAGGGCAGACGGAACTGGTGTTCCGCCTGCCCTGTCCCGAAGCTTCTACTTGAACAGCGCCACCGCCGATTGCAGCGTGTGAACAACGCCCCAGGCGAGCGGAAGTCCGACCACCGCCCAGTAGACGACCATGCGCGCGCTCATCAGTTGGCCTCCTGTCCGACGGCACCCCGGTAATGGTGCCTCTCGTGCACTGCCGACATCAACAGGTTGGCGATCAGCCCGACGACCAGCAGGGCACACATGACGTGCAGCGTGCTGGCGTAGAGCTCCGCACCCTTCATCCCGAGCGAGGCCTCATAGGCGCGGAGCTGGCCAATCAGCAGCGGCCCGAGCACACCCGCCGCCGACCAGGCGGTGAGCAGCACGCCATGGATGGCGCCCACCTGCATGCCGCCGAAGATATCCTTGAGGTACGCGGGAACCGCCGCGAAGCCGCCGCCATACATACTGATGATGATGCAGATCGCCAGGACGAAGAGGGTCAGCGCGCCGGCATCGCCCAGCGCCGGTGCGAACCAGTAGAGCACGATGCCGAGGACGAAGAAGCAGGCATAGGTGGCCTTGCGGCCGATGATGTCGGAAAGCGAGGACCAGAAGAACCGGCCCGCCATGTTGAACAGGCTCAGCAGGCCCACGAAGCCGCCCGCCGCCACGGGCGAGACCCCCTTGAAGCTTTCCTGTAGCATCGGGCTCGCCTGCGACAACACCGCGATGCCGGCGGTGACGTTCATGCAGAGCACGATCCATAGCAGGTAGAACTGCGGCGTGCGCAGCGCCGCCGAGGCCTCCACGTTCGCGGTTGTCACCATCTTCTTCGGCACGGCGGGCGCGGTCCAGCCCGCGGGCTTCCAGCCCGCCGCCGGCAGGCGCACGATCACCGCGCCGAACGTCATCATGATGAAGTAGGCGATGCCCATGACCACGAAGGTCTCGGCGACACCCGAGGATGTCGCGGACTTGAAATGCGCCATCAGCGAAACCGAAAGCGGACCCGCGATGAAGGCGCCGCCGCCGAAGCCCATGATGGCGATGCCGGTAGCCATGCCCGGCCGGTCCGGGAACCATTTGATGAGCGTCGAGACCGGGGAGATGTAGCCAATGCCGAGGCCGCAACCGCCGATCACGCCATAGCCGAGGTAGATCACCCAGAGTTGGCGCGAGACGACGCCCAGCGCGCCGACCAGGAAGCCGCCGCCGAAACAGCACGCGGCGACGAACATCGCCTTGCGTGGCCCGACTCGCTCGACCCAGCGGCCGAACACCGCCGCGGACAGGCCCAGGAACAGGATAGCAATGGAGAAGATCCACAGCACGTCGGGGATCGTCCAGTCGCCCGGTGCTTGCTTGGTACCGCCGATGAGGTGCGTCAGCGGCAGGTTGAAGGTGGAGAACGCATAGACCGAGCCGATCGAGAGATGCACCGCCAGGGCGGCGGGCGGGATCAGGGACCGATTGTAGTCCGGCGGCGCAATGCTATGCGCCCGATCGAAAAATCCGCTCATGGCGTGGCATTTCCTCCCCTGGTTTTTGGCACACTGGCCCGCCTTCGCCCCCTACGCAGGCGTGACGTCATAATGTTGCCATATCGTCCGACTTCGAATCGTTCAAGAAAAATAACAGCAGGACTTCGGAATTGCGCACCGCATTAATATTCCCTTAGCGGAATAATCTTCCGTTCCGGCATCCTATTGTTGCATCGATCGTTCGATCGATTTCCTCAATCGATGACTGACGTCCCCCGGCCGCAGGCTCAGGCGGCGTCGCGTCCAAGGACTTTCCACGCCCCTACGAACGCGTCCGCCATCGTCTCCGCCGGCACCGCGCCGGAAAACAGCACGTGGTTCGCCAGCGCGAAGCTGGGCACGCCGGAAATCCCCGCTCCCCGCGCCGCGTTGTCCTCGGCCAGAACCTCGGCCCGATGCGCATCCGAGGCCAGCATGGCGCGCGTCGCTGCGGCATCGCCGCCGGCCTCCGCGTCGCAGGCGGCCAGCACCGCGGGATCGCCAATATCCTGGCCCTCGAGGAAATAGGCGGCGAAAAGCCGTTCCACCACCGCATTCTGCCGCCCCTCGGCGCCGGCCGCGCGAATCACGCGATGCGGCGCACGCCCAATACCGTCGCCGCATCGCGGCAAAGTTGAACGCGATGCTGACCGCCGCCCCTGCCTGCCCCACCCGCGCGTCGATGTCGCGACCACGCTCGACGCTGCCGAA
>DAHUXX010000256.1 GCA_027306955.1 Acetobacteraceae bacterium
AATGGAATACATCCAGGACATCGACGGCGCCTGGCTCGAACCGCACCACGACGTGCCGCAGAAGCTCTGCTCCATGGTGGTCTACCTCTGCACCGGCCCGGACGCGAAGGACTGGGGCACGGACATCTACGACAGCCAGAAGCGCTGGTTCGCGCGCTCCTCGGCCGCGTTCAACTCAGCGGCGATCTTCATCCCCGGCGAGAACACGTGGCACGGCTTCGAGAAACGGCCGATCCGCGGCATCCGCCGGCTGCTGGAGATCAACTACGTCCACCAATCGTGGCGGGACCGTAACCAGCTCTGCTTCCCGGACCAGCCGGTCCGCCTCGGCTGAGGGCCTTGCCCGGCGAGGCGGGGCTACGCCGCCTCGCTCGCCCGCTCCGCGCGCTTGCGTTCATGCGGGTCGAGGAAGCGCTTCCTGAGGCGGATCGCACCCGGCGTCACCTCCACCAGCTCGTCGTCCTCCACGTAGGCGATGGCCTGCTCCAGGCTCATCTTCCTCGGCGGCGTCAGCAGCATCGCGTCGTCCTTGCCGGCGGCGCGGATGTTGGTGAGCTTCTTCTCCTTGATCGGGTTCACCTCGAGGTCGTTTTCGCGGCTGTTCTCGCCCAGGATCATGCCCTGGTAGACCTTGTCGCCGGGCGAGACGAACAGCGTGCCACGTTCCTGGATGTAGAACAGCGCGTAGTGCACCGCCTCGCCGCCCTCGGTGCTGATCAGCGCGCCGCGGGTGCGGCCCTCGATCGGGCCCTTCCATGGCCCATAGCCCGCGAACAGCCGGTTCATGATGCCGGTGCCGCGCGTGTCGGTGAGGAACTCGCCATGGTAGCCGATGAGCCCACGGCTCGGAATCAGGAACGTGAGCCGCTGCTTGCCGCCGCCGGAGGGGCGCATGTCCTGCAGTTCGCCCTTACGCCGGCTCATCTTCTCGACCACGATGCCGGAATACGCCTCGTCCACGTCGACCAGCGCCTCCTCCATCGGCTCCTCGCGCTCGCCCGTCTCGGGGTTGCGGCGCGTCAGCACACGCGGGCGGCCGATGGTGAGCTCGAACCCCTCGCGGCGCATGGTCTCGATCAGCACGCCGAGCTGCAGCTCGCCGCGGCCGGAGACCTCGAACGCCTCGGTCTCGGAACTGTCGGCCACGCGGATCGCGACATTGCCCTCCGCCTCGCGCCACAGCCGCTCGCGGATCTGGCGCGACGTCACCTTCTTGCCTTCGCGCCCGGCGAGCGGCCCGTCGTTGATGCGGAACGTCATCGCGAGCGTCGGCGGATCGACCGGGATCGCCGGCAGCGGCGCGCTCATCTCGGGCGAGGCGATGGTGTCCGGCACCGTCGCCTCCGCGAGGCCCGCGACGGCGATGATGTCGCCGGCCTCCGCCTCCTCCACCGGCACGCGCTCCAGGCCCCGGAAGGCCAGCAGCTTCGACAGCCGCCCGGTCTCCGCGACCGTCCCGTCCGGGCGCAGCACGCGCACCGGCATGTTCACCCGCGCGCGCCCCTGCTCGATGCGCCCGGTGAGCACGCGGCCGAGGAAATTGTCGTAGTCGAGAATGGCGCCGATCATCGCGAACGGCGCGTTCGTGTTCACGCTCGGCGCCGGCACGTGGGCCAGCACCAGCTCGAACAGGGCGGAGAGGTCCTTCTTCTCGTCGCCGAGGTCCGCGACCGCCCAGCCCTGCCGGCCGGAGGCGTAGAGCATCGGGAAGTCGAGCTGCTCCTCGCTGGCACCCAGGGCGGCGAAGAGGTCGAAGATTTCCTCGTGCACCTCGTGCGGGCGGGCGTCGGAGCGGTCGATCTTGTTGATCACGACGATGGGCCTGAGCCCCCTCGCGAGCGCCTTGCCGACGACGAACTTGGTCTGCGGCAGCACGCCCTCGGCCGCGTCCACCAGCACGATGGCGCCGTCCACCATGGAGAGGATGCGCTCCACCTCGCCGCCGAAATCCGCGTGGCCGGGCGTGTCCACGATGTTGATGCGCGTCTCCCGCCCGTCCGGTGAGGTCCAGGCGACGGAGGTGCACTTGGCGAGGATGGTGATGCCGCGCTCGCGCTCGAGGTCGCTGCGGTCGAGCGCGCGCTCGGCCACCTGCTGGTGGGCGCGGAAGGCGCCGGCCTGCGCCAGCAGCTTGTCCACAAGCGTGGTCTTGCCGTGGTCGACATGGGCGATGATGGCGACGTTACGAAGCGCGGCCTGGGGCGTCATGGGAACGTGTCCGGGGGATTTGTGCGCCGCCGCATAGCCGAAACCGCGAGCGTTTGCACGCGCGGCAGATATGCAAGGCGGGGCTCCACCCTCGACCCGCCGGGGCGCAGGGCCCCGACAGGCGCTGGCAGAACCCGCCGCTAGGCCGAAAACTCCTCGAACGCCGCCATCGTCTTCGCGGCGTACATGAGCGACGGCCCGCCGCCCATGTAGATCACCACCGACAGCATTTCCTCGATCTCGGCCTTCGTCGCGCCGAGCTTGACCAGCGTGCGGGTGTGAAAGCCGATGCACGGGTCGCACCGCCCCGCCACACTCACCGCCAGCGCGATCAGTTCCTTGGTCTTGGCGTCCAGCACGCCGGCCGCCAGCGCGGCGTTCGCTATGGCGCTGAAGCCCTTCATCACCTCGGGCTGGTCCGTCCGCAGGCTCGCCGTGCGCTTCGAGATCGCCTGCGTCAGCGCAGTGTAGCTGTGGTCGTCCATCACAATCTCCTGTTGGTGAGCGCGCGCACGCTACATGACAACGCGCGCGCGACTCCATTGCCCGCCGGGTAGGATCGGAGCATGAAGCGTCTGCATCCCGGCCGCCTCCTGGCGGCGCTCGCTGGCCTGCTGCTGGTGCTGGCCGTTCCCATCCCGCGCGCCTCCGCCCGCGTTCTCGCGACGCGCTTCGACGGCCGCCCGGAAATCGTCGTCCTGCCCGTGCATCTGCCGCCAGCGGGCCAGCGCGCCCTTGTCGTTGTCCTGCATGGCGGGCTCGGCAACGCGGCGCTGGTCGAGGCGCGCCGCGCGGAGTCTCCGCTCAACATGGACCGGGAGGCCGCGCGTCACGGCTTCATCGTCGTCTATCTCGACGGCACGCGTGCGGCGCTGATGTTCGCGGCGAGCCGGCTCGCGTGGAACGCCGGTGGCGGCTGCTGCGGCCGTCCGGCCAGGCGGCGGGTGAACGACGTCGCCTATATCGGGGCGGCGGTCCACGCGCTTATCCGCGGCTACGGCATCGACCCCGCGCGCGTCTTCGCCATCGGGCACTCCAACGGTGCCATGATGGTGCAGCGCATGCTCTGCGAGACCGACCTGTTCGCTGCTGGCGTGGCACTGTCCGGCCCGCTGGAACTGCCGGTTTCCACGTGCCCCGCCGCGCGCGGCCGGCGCATCCTCGCGATCCACGGCGCGGCGGACCGCAACGTTCCCGTCGCCGGCGGCCGCGGCAGCCGCGGCCTCTCGCGCGTGGCCTTTGCGTCCGAGGCGCGTTCGCGCCGCGTCTTCACCGCCTCCGGCGCCAGCTATGATCTGCGCGTCGTTCGCGGCGCCGGTCACAAGCTGGCCGGGCTCGACGCCGCCTTCAGGCTCGTCACTGGCGAATCCATCCCCGGGGCGGCGGCGCGCTTCTTCGGCCTCGCGCCCTACACGAGCGTCTCCAGCACCACCGCGGGCGG
>DAHUXX010000258.1 GCA_027306955.1 Acetobacteraceae bacterium
CGCCGCCGCCGCGCATGCGCCGATGCCCTCGGCCGCGAAGCTGATGAAGGAGAGCGGGATCAAGGCCAGCGCCGTCGGTGGCGGCAGCGGCAAGGACGGGCGCATCACCAAGGGCGACGTGCTGGATTTCCTGGCGCGGCCCGCCACGCCTGTCGCCACCCCCGCCGCAGCGAAGGCGCCGCGCGCGCTCGAGACGGGCGAGGAGCGGGTGCGCATGACGCGGCTGCGCCGCACCATCGCCGCCCGGCTCAAGGAGGCACAGAACACGGCAGCGATGCTCACCACCTTCAACGAGGTGGACATGGGCGCGGTGATGGCCCTGCGCGCCGAGTACAAGGATGCGTTCGAGAAGAAGAACACGGGCGTGCGCCTCGGCTTCATGTCATTCTTCGTGCGCGCGTGCTGCGTGGCGCTCGCCGAGTTCCCGGCCGTGAACGCCGAGATCGACGGCGAGGACATCGTCTACAAGCATTTCGTGCACATGGGCATCGCGGTGGGCGGGCCCTCGGGCCTGGTCGTGCCGGTACTGCGCGACGCGCAGACGCTCTCCTTCCCGGAGATCGAGGGGCGGATCGCGGATTTCGGGCGGCGTGCGCGTGACGGCGCGCTGAAGCTCGAGGAACTGGCCGGCGGCACGTTCAGTATCACGAATGGCGGCGTCTACGGCAGCCTGATGTCCACCCCGATCCTGAACCCGCCGCAGTCCGCGATCCTGGGCATGCACAAGATCCAGGACCGGCCGATGGCGATCGGCGGCAAGGTCGAGATCCGCCCGATGATGTACCTCGCCCTGTCCTATGATCACCGGATCGTGGACGGGAAGGAGGCGGTGTCCTTCCTGGTGCGCGTGAAGGAAGGTATCGAGGATCCGCGCCGCCTGCTGCTGGGGCTGTAGGCCATGGCCGACTCCTTTGACGTCGTCGTCATCGGTGCCGGGCCCGGCGGCTATGTCTGCGCGATCCGCGCGGCACAGCTCGGCATGAAGGTCGCCTGCGTGGAGAAACGGGCGACGCTCGGCGGCACCTGCCTCAACATCGGCTGCATCCCATCCAAGGCGCTGCTGCAATCCTCCGAGAACTTCGCCGCCGCTGCGCACGATTTCGCCGCGCACGGCGTGATGATCGAGGGCGTGAAGCTGGACCTCGCGCGGATGCAGGCGCGCAAGGCCGAGGTCGTCTCCGCCAACGTCAAGGGCGTCGAGTTCCTGTTCCGCAAGAACAAGGTGACCTGGCTCAAGGGCGAGGGGAAGGTCGCCGCACCGGGGCGCATCGCGGTCGGCGATACCGTTTACGAGACGAAACACATCGTCATCGCCACCGGCAGCGAGAGCATGCCGCTCAAGGGCGTCGAGGTCGACGAGAAGCGCATCGTCACCTCCACCGGCGCGCTGGAGCTCGATGCCGTGCCCGGACATCTCGTCGTCATCGGCGGTGGCGTCATCGGGCTCGAGCTCGGCAGCGTCTGGGCGCGGCTCGGCGCCAAGGTGACGGTGGTGGAGTTCCTCGACACGATCCTGCCGACGATGGACCGCGAGGTGAGCCGCGGCTTCGAGCGCATCCTGGCCAAGCAGGGATTCACGTTCCGGCTTGGCACCAAGGTCACCTCCGCGAAGGCGGACGACAAGGGCGTCGACCTCACCCTCGAGCCGGCCGCCGGCGGCAAGGCGGAGACGCTGCGCGCGGACGTGGTGCTGCTCGCGATCGGGCGGCGGCCCTACACGGCGGGGCTGGGGCTGGAAGCCGCGGGCGTGGCACTCGATGAGCGCGGGCGGGTGAAGACGAGCGCGCACTGGGCGACCAGCGTGCCGGGCATCTATGCCGTCGGCGACGTGATCGCAGGGCCGATGCTGGCGCACAAGGCCGAGGACGAGGGCGTGGCGCTGGCCGAACGGCTCGCCGGCCAGGCCGGGCATGTGAACTACGAGGCGATCCCCGGCGTGGTCTACACGTGGCCGGAGGTCGCCTCTGTCGGCCGCACCGAGGAACAGCTCAGGGCCGACGGCGTCGCCTACACGGCGGGCAAGTTCCCGTTCACCGCCAACGGCCGCGCGCGCGCGATGGGCGACACGGACGGGTTCGTGAAGCTGCTCGCCGACAAGCAGACGGATCGGCTGCTCGGCGCCCACATCATCGGCCCGGATGCCGGCACGATCCTCGCGGAACTGGTGACCGCGATCGAGTTCGGCGCCTCCGCCGAGGACGTGGCGCGGACTTGCCACGCGCATCCCTCGCTCTCCGAGGCGATCAAGGAAGCGGCGCTGGCCGTCGGCGGCCGCGCGCTGCACATGTGATGCACGCACCCCTGCCCGCGCTCACGATGGGCGAACCGGCGGGGATCGGGCCGGAGATCGCCGTCGCTTCCTGGCGCGCGGGCAGGCGCTTCCTGTTCGTGGGCGACCGCTCGGTGCTCCGCGACGTTCCGGTCCGGGAAGTGGCGTCCGCTGCCGAGGCAAGCGATGACGCGATCCCGGTGCTGAACGTACCCCTGGCGGCGCCGGCCGTTGCCGGGCGGCTCGACCCCGCCAACGCGCCGGCGGTGATCCGCGCCATCGAGACCGCCGCGAGGCTCGCCATGACCGGCGAGGTCGGCGCGGTCGTGACGAACCCGATCCAGAAGTCGGTGCTCACGCGCGCGGGCTTCGCGCATCCCGGCCATACCGAGTTTCTCGCGGCGCTGACCGGCTCGCCGATGCCGGTGATGATGCTTGCCTGCGAGGAACTGCGCGTCGTTCCGATCACGATCCATGTGGCGCTGCGCCGGGCGATCGAGATGCTCGATGCCGATCTTATCCTGCGCACGGCGCGCGTGACGGACGCGGCGCTGCGGCGGGACTGGGGCATCGGGCGGCCGCGGCTCGCCTTCGCGGGCCTCAACCCGCATGCCGGCGAGGACGGCACGATGGGCGACGAGGAGGACCGGATCATCCGCCCGGCGATCGCCGCGCTGCGCGCGGAGGGGATCGAGGCGCTGGGCCCGGTCCCCGCCGACACGATGTTCACGCCGGCGGCGCGCCGGGGCTACGACGTGGCGCTCGGCATGTATCACGACCAGGTGCTGACGCCGATCAAGACGCTCGACATGCACGGGGGCGTGAACGTAACGCTCGGCCTGCCGATCGTGCGCACCTCGCCGGACCACGGCACGGCGCTGGACATCGCCGGCAAGGGCGTCGCCGACCCCGGCAGCCTGGTCTCGGCGCTCGACCTCGCGGTGGACCTTGCGCGCCGGCGGGCGGCGGCGAAGATCGGGGCATGAAACCACTGCGTCTCGGCGTGAACGTCGATCACGTGGCCACCGTGCGCAACGCGCGCGGCGGCGCCCACCCCGACCCGCTCGATGTCGCGCGCGCGGCGATCGCGGCGGGGGCGGACGGCATTACAATCCATCTGCGCGAGGACCGGCGGCATATCCGCGACGCCGATGTCGCGGCGATGAAGGCCGGCATCACCGTGCCGCTGAACCTCGAGATGGCGGCGACGCCGGAGATGGTGGGCATCGCGCTCGCCACGCGCCCGCGCGCCGCCTGCATCGTGCCGGAACGGCGCGCGGAGGTGACGACGGAGGGCGGGCTCGACGTCGTGGGGCAGGCGGTCTCGCTCAAGCCGATGGTCGCCCAGCTCGCGGCGGCCGGCATCCGCGTCTCGCTGTTCGTCGATCCCGATCCCGCACAGCTGCGCGCGAGTGCCGAGGTGGGCGCCGCGGTGGTGGAGCTGCACACCGGTGCCTATGCCGAGGGCAGGCCGGGCGAGCTGGAGCGGCTGCGCGAGGGCGCGACGCTAGCCGCCTCGCTGGGCCTCGAGGTGCACGCGGGGCACGGGCTGACCTACGACAATGTCGGGCCGGTGGCGGCGATCCCCGAGGTGGTGGAGCTGAACATCGGACACTTCCTGATCGGCCAGGCGATCACCGACGGGATTGCACCGGTGGTGGCGCACATGAAGGCGCTGATGGTGGCAGCGAGGAAGTGAAGACGGGCCCGGGGGCTGAGCCCGGCCTTAGCCTCTCGGATGCGTCTTCTGCCAGACGTCGAGCAACGCCGCCTCGTCGACCGCGGTGTATCGTTGCGTGGTCGAAAGGCTGGCGTGGCCGAGCAGTTCCTGGATCGAACGCAGGTCGGCGCCGCCAGCGAGAAGATGCGTCGCGAAGCTGTGGCGCAGCGCGTGCGGGGTGGCGTGCTCCGGCAGGCCGGCGAGGCGGCGATGCGCCCGCAGCGCGCGCTGCGCGACGCCGGGGTTGAGACGGCCGCCGCGCGCGCCGACGAACAGCGGCGCGTCGGGCGCGGGCGCGGGATGCACGGCGAGCCAGGCGGCGAGTGCGGCGCGCACCGCGGGCAGCACGGGCACGAGGCGTTCCTTGCTGCCCTTGCCGGTAACGCGCAGCACGTCCGACGACGCGGCGCGGACATCGAGCGACAGCGCCTCCGAGATGCGCAGGCCGCAGCCGTAGAGCAGGGTGAACAGCGCGGCATCGCGGATCGCGTCGGCCTCGGTCGTGCCCTCGGCGTCGGGCGGCGTCAGGGCGCGGGGCAGCGGCTTCTTCGCGCGCGGCGTGGAGACGAGACGAAGCTGCTCGTTGGCGACGCCGTGGCGGCGGGCGAGGAAGCGGAAGAAGCCGCGGACGGCGGCAAGCTGGCGCGCCCGGGTCGCGGCACCGCGTCCGCTGGCGGCGGCGTGGGCAAGCCAGGCGCGGAAATCGGCGGCGGTGAGCGAGGCGAGGGCCACGCGGTCCGGCTCGGCACCGAGATGGCCGGCGACGAAGCGGAGGAAGTCGCCGACCGACCCGGCATAGGACTCCACCGTCGCGGGGGATGCGCGCCGTTCCGCGCGCAGCCAGGTGAGCCAGGCTTCGAGTTCCGTCACGCGCGCGCCATCATGCAAGCCCGATCATGCAGGCCATGTGGCGGCCACCGCGCGGCCGAGGAAGCTGAGCACGCCCGCGACATGCGAGGCATCGAGCAGGTTGGCATGGCGGGTCGCGAGCGCCAGCATCGCCGGCGCGGCGAGGCCGGGCACCAGCACCAGCGCGTCGTGAAAGGCGAGCGGAGCCGCCTCGCCGTGCACCGCAGGATCCTGGCGGGCGGCGCCGATCGCCACGCTGCGCCCGCCGAGGCGGCGCTCTACCTCGCCGGCCGGCAGGCGGCGCGTCCCGGGAAGCTCCTCCTCCATGCAAAGCGAGGCGGCGTCCACGCCGAGCAGCGGCGGGAACAGTTCCGAGACGCAGGTGGGAACGGAGGCGGCGGTAAAGAGCGCGAGCACCGCCTCCTGCACGCGGGCGGCAAGGCTCGCGTTGGCGCGGCGCGTGGCGACGACGCTCGCGGCATCCTGCCTTGCCGCCGCGACCATGGCGGCGAGATGGTCCGCCACGCCCTCGCCATGGCGGCGCAGCGGCGGAGTCAGCGCGGCATAGAGCGCCGGGCGCGCGGCGAGGAAGCCAGGATGCGCGCGCAGGTAGGCCGCGACCGATTCCGCGGCCTCGTCCTCCGGCAGCGGCACCGTGTCAGGCAATGGCCCCATTTCTAAGCAATGGCCCCATCCCTAAGCAATGGTCTGTCCCGTCCTGGTCCAGTCCGCGAGGAAGGCGGCCAGGCCCTTGTCGGTGAGCGGATGCTGGTAGAGCGCGCGCAGCACCGCGGGCGGCAGGGTCGCGACATGGGCGCCGAGCTTCGCCGCGGCGATCACGTGCAGCGGGCCGCGGACGGAGGCGACCAGCACCTCGGTCTTGAGCGCGGGGTAGTTGCGATAGATCGCCACGATCTCGGCGATCAGCGCCATGCCGTCGTGGCCGATATCGTCGAGCCGGCCGACGAAGGGCGAGACGAAGGTCGCGCCCGCCTTGGCCGCGAGCAGCGCCTGACCGGCGGAGAAGCACAGCGTGACATTGGTCATCACGCCCTCGTCCGAGAGCGTCTTGCAGGCGCGCAGCCCGTCCGGCGTGAGCGGCAGCTTGACCGCAACGTTGTGGGCGATGGCGCGCAGCACCCGTGCCTCGCGGATCATGCCGTCATAGTCCGTGGCGGCGACCTCGGCGCTGACCGGGCCGGGCACGACGGCGCAGATCTCGGCGATCACGTCCTGGATTCGGCGGCCGGACTTGGCGATGAGGGACGGGTTGGTGGTCACGCCGTCGAGCAGGCCGGTCGCGGCAAGTTCCACGATCTCCTTGGTATCGGCGGTATCGACGAAGAATTTCATGCGCTCTTCCTGATGCGGCTTGGTTGCGGCAGACGATAGCGCATGTCCCCGCGCCGCGTGAGTGTGCTGCTGCCGTACCCCTTCGCGGGGCCGCTCGACTATTTGCTGCCCGCAGCGGCGCTCCCCGAAGGCGCCGAAGCGGTGCCCGGCGCCCTGGCCCCCGGCACCTTGGTCGTCGTTCCGCTGGGCAGCCGTGCCGTGGTAGGCGTGGTGTGGGACGCGGAGCCGGACACCAACCTGCCGGCGCGCAAGCTGCGGCCCGTCGCCGAGGTGCTGGCATGGCCGCGGATGCGCCCCGACCTGCGGCGGCTGGTGGACTGGATCGCCGGCTACACGCTGGCGCCGCCGGGCGAGGTGTTGGCGATGATGCTGCGGCCCTTCGTGCTCGAGCCCGAGGCACCGGTGCGGGGTTGGGCGCTGGGCGAAGGCACCGCGAGGCCGAGCGAGGCGCGCGCGAAGGTGCTGGCGGCGTTGGCCTCGGGGCCGGTGCCGGCACGCGAGTTCGGCGGCGTCGCGTCCGCCGCGGTGATCCGGGGCCTGGCGGAAGCTGGCGCGATCGTGCCGGTGGAATTGCCACCGCCGGCACCGAAGCTGCCGGACCCGGAGCACCCCGGACCGGTGCTGTCGGAGGCGCAGCGCGCGGCCGCGGCTTCGCTCGGGGCCGAAGGGTATTCCGTGACGCTGCTCGACGGCGTGACGGGATCCGGCAAGACCGAGGTGTATCTGGAGGCGATTGCGGCGACGCTGCGGCGCGGGCGGCAGGCGCTGGTGCTGCTGCC